>CAJIYZ010000086.1 GCA_905181675.1 Bacteroidetes bacterium MED-G20 | reverse complement strand
AGCAACTCGTTGGCCTTTTGTTCCTTTTCTATGGACTGTTGTTGAATTATTTCTACAGTTGATTTTTCTTCTAAAGGGTTAGATAATTGATATTTTAAATTTTCAATTACATCTTGCCATTCACTATTATCTGCAACCAAATCATCTTGAGATTCTAATTCTTCAATAATTAAAATTTCATTTTCTTTTAAAGCTATTTCCTCATTCATTATTTTAGAAATTGCAACTGCATTATTCACTTCCTGACTTAGAAGTTTAGACTTAGCATTAAATTTGGCAGCTAACTTTAATTGAGCATTTTTAATTGAATCGTTTTCTTCATATTCTATTTCTAATAAAATATCGTCTGCCTTTTGAGCATTCTCACTAGATTCTTCTGTTTTAATTTTAGCAATATTGGAAACCAATGTGCTTTGTTGTTTTAACTCTTTTAAACGATCGTTTTTAAGAGTTAAAAGCTGGTCTTTTTGACCACTGAAATCGACAATTTCATTTTCAAAATTGCCCTGTTCATTATTTTCTAAGTTCAAGTCATTATCTGCAACTAATTCTTCCACATTACTTTCGACAATTTTATCTAAAACACTGTCAGGGTACTGGTCAATATTTATTTCAGGATTAGACATTTCCTTTAGGATTTTTGCTATAATAACTGCCTCATTTTCTGGAGATTGATCGAAATAATCTTTAATAACCAATTTCTCTTCGCCATTAATTTTAACTAACTCTATTTCTTGCTTTAATGCTTTTAATTCAGTTTGAGGTGGAGCTTCAACTAAGCCAGCATGAATCTTTTCACTTTCAGGGGTTTCGACAATAAACTTATACTTACCAGAATTTGGTAATAGAATAGTATAATTTGATTCATTATTTACAGTGTAGGACCCAATTAATTTATTGGTTCTTACATCTTGAACTTTAATGTTTGCTTGAAAATCTTCCGCTAGAATAGAATTTTTAAAACTTCCTGAGATTATAATATTTTGCATAGGTAAAACTTGAACCTTTACATTGTATACATCAATCATTCCACCTTCAGAAGATCTTTTGGATGAAAATATAGCGTTTTTATTGTCTTTATCTACTAAGTATAAAATGTCATCGTCTGTACTATTAATCTTATAATCAAGATTGCTAATTGGCCCAAAATCATTTGTAGTTGGATCAAAATTACATCTAAATATATCGTAGCCTCCCATAGAATTATGCCCCATTGAAGAGAAATAAAAGGTAGTTCCATTTGAATTTAAAAAAGGGAAATCTTCGTCGTATGGAGAGTTTATGTTTTGAGGAAGAATTTTTGGAGATGACCAACCTCCGCCAGAAAGACGTTTTTTGAAATAAATATCTAAACCGTTATCTCCAACTTCTCCATAACTAGAATAGAATAAAATATCCTGATTTAATGGTGGAAAATATATAATTGATTTGTGGTTGTTTTTTTTATCAATTTTTGTTTGAAATTCTTGAGTAACTAATATTCTTCCGCCTATATCTTTCAAATCGTAACTGTAATTAAACTTATCAACAGAAGTAGATTTTTTATCAATCACTACAATATCAGAAAGATTTTTCATTAAAGATTGACCGTTTTTTGACATGTTTATATACATCTCTACATTTAAAGATTTAGCTTCTTTTAAATTGGCAATTGACTTATATTTATTGTATTGATTCAGAGCATCTTGAAAAAGGTAATTGAAATGGTATACTCTGCCCAAATAAAAATAAGCTCTTGGATCAACATCTGAATTTTTTATGGCTTTTTTTAGATATGGTATAGATTTTGACTTGTCAGCGTATTTAAACAAAACACATACTCCATACTTGAAATTATATTCTGCATTATTTTTGTTACTCAAAAAGTTAGACATATGAGGTTCTGCCTCAATAAATTTTTTGTCTTCAAATAACTTATTGGCATATTTAATTCTCTCCCCTTCGTTTTTAAAGTTTTCTTGTCCTGTTATATTCCATGTAAAGAAAAATAAAAATAAAAACCAGTATGTCTTAAATATTTTCAATTAGCAGGGTCTTTTTTAAGCTTAATATTCATTTTATTTTCATTCTTACTCAACAGCCTATAAATATTAGGTTTGTGGGTGAAAAGAACTAATATCGAAATAAAAATTGAAAAATAAATTAGAGAAATTGATTCTACTCTAATAATAAAAATTGTTATGATTGGAAAGCAAATAGCAGCTACAATTGCACCTAAAGAAACATAATTAGTAAAAATAAATATCAATAAAAATATAACTACACAACCAATAGCAGCTGAAAAATTAATAGCAAGGATAATACCCATTAATGTAGCAACTCCTTTTCCTCCTTGAAATTTTTCATAAATTGGAAAGACATGTCCCAAAACTGCAGTGATACCAACAATAATCTGCATATTAATAAATTCCATACTATCAGGTGAACAAAGTAAAAAAGAAGTAAGAATTTTAACTGAAACCCAACCCTTTAAAATATCAATAAATAAAACAGTAAAACCGGCAGTCTTTCCTATTACTCTAAATGTATTAGTTGCTCCAGCATTGTTACTTCCATAGTCTCTAACATCTATTCCAAAAAACCATTTACTTATCCAAATAGCAGATGGAATAGACCCAATAAAGTAGGATAATAAAACAGCAATTAAATTATTTAATTCAAAGATATTTTGCATTCTATTTCATAAAAGTAGCAACAAATGGTGCTACATCCTTTGCTGCACCTAAAATATATTGATAATCTTGCTTACCCTTTTTCTTGCTTTTGGTTTCATCTTTTTTAGTTTCAGAGATGATTTTATTAAATTCCTCACTAGAACTGAAGGTCTTCATTAGACCTTTTTTATAATTAAAGTAGTAGAAGTTATCTTTATCTAACTGTAAATAAACAGTGATTTCATTTCCTGTTAGTTTCCTTGAAACAACCACTTTACCTTTAACGTATTTCATTACTTGCTTTTTATTAATATTGGCAATTCCAATATCCCCATAAGAAACATATGCCTTTCTATCAGAATTCCACTTATACCTTATATCTCCTAAAAACATAGGAACTTCTAGTTTTTCAGGAAATTTCTTAATTTTCCCGTTAATAGATAATGAAGAAATCATCTCATTGGATTCATCTTTTGAAGTAAATTCACTTAATGCTTTTTCATAATAAGAATTCTGATAATCTAAAATTCTGAGCTCTGGGAATTCTATGATAGTCTTGGCCAATTTTTCTAAAGCATCAGAACTAAAATGGAAATCAAGCATAGTTGAAGTCTTAAAATCAGTCAACCATTTTTTAGGGTTAAATTTGATTTCTCCTGCTGGATTTAAAGAAATCTGATCTAAATCAATAGCAAAATCAAAAATACCGTCAGATTTCAATCTGCAATTTTCTATATTAAGAGAAGTATATTTTCCTGGCATTTTGTATTCTATTAATTTTTCAGAATTGGACAATTCGTATTCCTTTCTTTTAGAATTGTACTTTAAAAACCCATCGGCATTAATCATCCCTATATGATTATCGTTGGTTTTAGAGGATAAAAATGAAGAATATAGAGATAAAGAATCTGTATTATTAAATACAATTCCAGAGTAAACATTGTTGAAATTGGAGTTTTTGGTACTTGAATCCAATTCTATTGGAATTAAAATATCCAAGGGATCAATATTGGCAGTGAAACCAATCCATTGCTGAGGAATATTTTTACAGCTATGGACAATTTGAGTAAAACCAGAAAATTCTAAACCAGGATTGGTAGAAACTAAATTAACATCCCCATAGAAGCTATAATTAGGACTTAGTTTGAAATCTTTGTTTTTCTTAATAAACCCAGTTCCATGAGTTTGATCGGTAGTATCAGGCCTAAGTTCAGAAAAGAAAATATTTTGCTTAGAACCATTAAGGTCTACATAATCGTAAATTCCTGAGGCAATATAATCATGTCTTGTATTAATTTCCACATCAGCATTATAAATATCGTAGTATCTAGTTACATCATTGGTCATAATAAATGCATTTTCTAAAGGATCGATTTTTGCTTTTCTTCTAATCACAATTCTCCCACTATCTGGAGCAATTCTTGAATCTGCAACTTTTATGAATTCAATTTCGTTACAAACAATTCTTTTTTTCTTAATATCAAACTTTGCTTTTGCAGAACCGAAGTTCAAAGAATCTTGATCTGGATTAATAGAGAAAAAATTAGATGTTTGAAGATCTAAATCTGTATCAATATTTATATCTGCCTGTGCTTGTTTACTATTCTCCATCTCTAAATCATCGCTATCCATATACCAATTGAACTGATCCATGTAGCATATGTACTGGTTTTCTGGAAATGTCACAAAACTCTCCCCAGAATTAGACTTAAACTCCCCCATTCTAGTTTCAAAATCTACTCTTGCATTTAAGTTCTGGGTCTTAAAAGACAATTCATCTAAATTACTGTTTAAGGAAACCAACCTAAATTCACAAGTATCGGCTAAGATCGCATCAGTTTCATAAGAGTATTTATAAGATTCTACTTCCCCCGATCCAAAACGCATAATACCACTTCCTGAAATCCCATTATAACCTAGCTTTAATCTGCCTTTTAAGTAAGCTTCACCACCTTGAAAAAAGTTAAAATTAGAATCTATAGAATGAGCATAAAGTAAATTCTCTTTAGGAATATAAGACACTTTACAGTCTTTACCGTCAATCATAGGAATTTCAGGATCTTTTTCTTGTTCTTTATTCGTATAAGTATGGGCAATTGCAGCAACAGAATCTGGAAAGAAAGTTATATCTTCAGATATTGCAGTAGAAGTATAAAATTCAATAGTTCCAGTTCCTTTCAATCCCTCATTAGAGAGTCTTATTTCATTATCATAACTTGCTAATTGATCATAAATATTAAATCCATCGTCTGGTGTATTTCTTATAAAACCTAAAGAGTAATCCGGCATGATAAGTAAAGACTCTTCAAAATCTGGGAAAATCCCACCAGACATAAAAAGTCCATTTAAATCAAGTCCATGGTCTGTAAAATTATCTAAGCTATCCATTACAAAAGGGTTTACAATAAATTTAAAGTTCTCTCTATTGTAAAGTCCATTTTGTATAGAAGGATCATCGTAATATACATAGGTTTTAGTATTTGAATTAAGTGTTGGGTAATCGTGGTATGAAGTATCCAAACCAGACTTGTTGGAAGGGTCGTCAATTTGAATATGACCTTGGAGAGTTTCAATCTTAGATAAAACTCTAACTAATTTTCCTTTTCTTTTAGATTCATTATAATTAGCCCAAATAAACATAGAGTCACAATCTGGTAGATTAAGCTTAAAATCGTCGTAAATAAAAGAAAAATCAAAACCATAATATTGAGTTTTTCCAGCAGTGATTAAACCATCAAAATTTAAGTCTCTATTCTTTTTTAAGGTTAATCGTTTCCCTCCAGGTTTTATCCAAACTTTATTTTTAAGGCTAAGAACTAACCTGTCTACGCCGTAAATATTTAAGTCTAATGACGAAAGGTTAAGTTTAGCATTGGTTTCTGCATCAGAATTTATAATCATTATATCGTAGTCTTTTTTACCAGATCTGTTTTCAATATAATTAAAAAGTTTTTCACTACAACTTACTATTTTTCTTTCAGAATCATAGTTTATAAACCCCTGCTCAGTTAAATTAAATAAAATGAATTGCAAATCATTAATGCTCTTTCTAAGATGATTTGCCAAATCGTTAATTAGAAAAATATTTGAGCCACAGAGTTCAGCATATCTCCGTATAGATACCAAAATATTTCCTCTGTCAGTATTAAGATTATCATAGCTTTTAACATCGAAAAAATTCAAAGAAGCAAACTGAGCAGTTTTTATACTTTTAGTACCTTTAGGTGCAGAAAAATTAATCAAAGGCTCCCCAACTTTCCAAGATAAAGTTTCCACATACATATCTATTTTATGGTAGCTGTTGTAAAAAGGAGCAGCTAAAATACCATCTTCTCCCCTAGACAAAGTAAGAGTCTTGGTCTTCTCAGAAAAAACTAAGTTAGATGCAGGATGAATAATAGAATCAGAAGCTAAAGAAAATTTAATTCTTGCTTTGTCGGATGAAACTCCTTCATCGTTAATAATAAATCCAATGGACTCTGCTACCAAAACTTCTTTATCGTTATAACGTAGTTTTAATTTAGATAGATTATCAATACTTCCAGAGCCATAAAGATTCCTTCCTCTAATTGTAAAACCACCATCAAACTCTATATTCTTGTTATTATTAACATTTTTGATGTTTAGCCTTTTACTGTAAGACTCAAAAGCAGGGTAAATAACCTTTTTATAGGAAATTACTGAAAGGACTTTCTCTGTTAGTTTACCCATTATTGGATAATCAAAATAACTGCTGTAAAATAAAACTGAGTCTATGTAATAAGAAGAACTTTTTAGGCCAATGTTGTAATTGTTAACTTTTGCATAGTAAATATCTTTGTCTTTTCTTGCTCTTTGCCAATCAATTCTTCCTCCATTACCTTTCCAGATAGATGTTAGTGGAAAAAACTGTCCGGATGTATTACGAATTACAGAACTATCATTTTTAGAAAAACATCTTAAATCAACGTCCTTGAAAATGAATAAAGGTAGTTTTTGGACAAATTGAATATCGAAACTACCTTTTTTTGAGACTTGCCATCTAGTAGCAGCTTTTTGTGTCCTAGAAGTAACATAAATAGTTCCATCTAAAAATAAATTATTGGAAACTTTAAGGAAATCTTGGACTCTTTTATTGTTGTACTTTTTAATAACATTATCTAAAGTATTGTTCCATTTTTCAAAGTTTTCAGAGTTCATTCCAGAATTAGAATAATTATATATGGCATCAAAATAAGAAATGAAATCTGGATATACTCTTAGTTTCTTTTCGAGCATAGAGTTTAAAGAAGCATAAACAAGAGCTTTGTTGTCAGGAGTAAAAAAATCACCTAGCCAGATAGGTTCAAATGACTTAATGTATTTTTTTGCTTTGGTTTTATCGTAAGTTCCAATGAAAGCTTGTACATCTTTAAGGAATTTTTCTGGTTCAGGTGTAAATGTAGACTGAGACAAAGCTTTAGAAAAAAAACTTGCAAAAAATAAAATAGTTAAATAGACTTTAAATTTCATAATTATTTATTTTTTCATTACCAACAATGCCCATTGATTTTCTAAATCTGAATATAAAATTTTTAATCCACTTTCAATAGATAAATCTTTAATGTAATCAATATCAGATTCAAAAAAACCCGAAAAAAGAACGATTGAATTTTTCTTCATTGCCCTTGAAAAGTTGGCAAATTCTTTAACAATTGTATTTCTATTAATATTTACAAGCAGAAAATCATACTTCATATTAGGAATACTATCACCATCTCCATTAATTAATTGAATAATTTTACAATTATTTATTGATAAATTGTTAACTGCATTTTTATTAACTTTTTCATCAATTTCTAGTGCGTGAACTTCATCTGCTCCAAGTTTTTCTGCCAAAATGGATAAAATAGCAGTTCCAGAACCAAAATCTAAAATGGTTTTGTTTTTTAAATCGTGTTTAAATAAATCTTTAGCCATTAAACGAGTTGTTTCATGATGACCAGTTCCAAAAGACATCTCGGGATTAATGATAATATCGAATTTTTTATTAGATGGTTTATGGAAAGAAGCTCTTACTTCACATTGTTCATTTATTATTATGGGTTGAAAACTACTCTCCCATTTTTTATTCCAATTCTCATATGGATGGTCAATTACTTTGAAGGAGGTGATATAACTGCTATACTTATCCACCAGACTTTTAAGTCTTTCTTCACTGTAAATACTTAAGGGAACGTAAGCACTAAGCGTAGTTAATTTTTCTTCAAAGGCATCAAAACCTATGTCTGAAATTTCTTGTATAAAAATATCAATTATTGGAACTCTTTCTTTTAAAACAAACTGTAATTCTATATAGTCCAAACTAAAAAGAATTTACAATAGATTCGAAACTTTCCGAATCTAGAGAAGCTCCACCTATTAATCCACCGTCAATATCTTTCATTGAAAATAATTCTCTGGAATTCGATGGTTTACAGCTTCCACCGTAAAGAATAGATGTTAGTTCGGATGCTTCACTACCAAAAGCTTCTGAAATAAGACCACGAATAAAAGAATGCATGTCTTGAGCATCTTGAGGATCAGCAGTAAGACCGGTTCCGATAGCCCAGACTGGTTCATAGGCAACTACAACTTTACTAAACTCTTTCTTAGAAAGCATAGTTAGTATTTGAGAAAGTTGAGATTTAACAATATTAAAATGGTTTTTACTTTCTCTATCAGAAAGAGATTCTCCACAACAAAAAATTGGAGTAATACCATGTTTTAAAAGCATTTTAACTTTTTGAAAAATAAGTAAATCTGACTCTTTATGAAAAGTTCTTCTTTCGGAGTGACCAACAATGGCAAAACGCAAATTCATTGAAGAAAGCATTTCAGCCGAAAACTCCCCTGTAAAAGCGCCATTATCATTAGCAGAAACATCTTGAGAAGAGATACTCACCTTGGATGCATTGCTAAAACTATCTAAATATATAGATGCTGGAGCAATTATTACCTCCACATCATTTGGGTAAGATTTAGATTCTAAGTTTTTGTATAAAATATGGGCATCTGATTTATTCAAATTCATTTTCCAATTACCTGCAACTATTTTTTTTCTCATTTTTTGAATTCTTATAATTATTTATATTCAAGTGACTTTCTGAGTTCTTCTGAATTATACGATTTTTCGTTAGTCCCATTAAATTCTTTTAAAATATTACCATTCCACATATAAAATATTCCTGGGGTATCTCTTTCCCAAGTAAGAACATCGTAAAAAGTGGAGATGTCTAAAACTATATAATGGTATTCGCTACCTGCATATTCAAAAAATTCTGGTATTTTCTCTACTTCTTCCTCCATGAAAATAATTTCTACTTTTGGAAAGTTCTCCACTAATTTAGACAATGAGTCAATAGACCTAACTGCTGCTCTACAATGGTCACAACCAGGAGCGAAAAAACACAAAATAACTCTTCCATTGTCTGCAAATGGCAGGGTTTGGCTAAATTCTGATTTCATTTGAAGCGGACCTTCATTAATTGAATCTTGTAGATCTTGAGTTTGATTAAATTCAATAGAAACATTATCAGAGCTTTTTATTGGAATCAAAACCATTATTCCAATCACAAATAAAAGATATACTAAAAAACCGTAGAATATTTCAATTTTCTTAGATCTATCATTAGGGATTAATCTATTTAAAATCACCAATAATCCAATTGCAAAAATGTTTTTTAAAATTGCTTCCAAAGGTGTCATTGGCAAAAGAGTTCCAAAGCAACCACAGTTACCACTATTGCCAGTTAAATAAATCTGGAGTGCTAAATGAATAGAAAAAGCTGCAAGAACAAATACAGTTAAAGGGACCACAATTCTTTTTAGATAAAAGGGCAATAAAATTAATATTCCAATGGAAAATTCCAAAGCAATTAAAATTCTAGATAGGTAAGATGATATTTCAGAGCTAAACCCAAGAGGAACAAGTTGTTTTGCTTCAAAAGTTGTAATTGAAAAATATGCAGATGGCTCATGATATACTTTTGCATATGCAGAAACCAAAAACAACAAAGAAACTACAATTCTTATTAACCAAATGCCTATAGATTTATTATTCATATTAGTTATTTATTTAAGGTGAATCATTGCAAAAACACTGTAATTAATCATATCGTAATAATTTGCATCAATTCCTTCTGAAATTAACGTTTTACCATTATTATCTTCAATTTGCTTTACTCTTAATACCTTCATTAGAATTAAATCTGTTAGCGAAGAGACTCTCATATCTCTCCAAGCTTCTCCATAGTCATGGTTTTTTTGTTCCATTAAATTCTTAGACTTTAATATTTTTTGATTGTACAATTCTATAACTTCGTCTGAGGGAATTTCCATTCTTTTATCTCCTTGAAAGTCGATTTGAATTAAGGCCATTACACAATAATTTATTATTCCAATAAATTCAGATTCAATTCCTTCATCTACTTTAGAAGAACCTGCTTCTTGAATAGTTCTAATCCTGTTAGCTTTAATAAAAATCTGGTCAGTTAAAGAACTAGAACGAAGAATTCTCCATGCTGTCCCGTAGTCGATGGTTTTCTTTTTAAAAATCTCAGTACATTTGACAATAACATTATCGTACTGTTCAGAAGTATTAGACATAAATTAAAAATAATTTTTACGCTTGAAAGATACATATTTACTTGATAATTATTCCATAAATTTTAATGGAAATCTCCTAAGTTTAAAGAAGCCTGTGGTGATGAGTATTTTAAACACAACACCAGATTCTTTTTTTGATGGTGGAAAATATAATTCGATAGATAAAGCGCTTAAAAAAGTAGAAACAGATTTAACTCAAGGAGCAACTATTATTGATATAGGAGGATATTCTACAAAACCAAACGGAAATAGTGTTGAAGTTGATGAAGAAATTAGACGTACAATTCCCTACATAGAAAAAATAGCTACTACATTTCCAAATATAAATATATCAATAGATACTTTTCGAGGAAGAATAGCTGCTTTAGCAATTGATGCTGGTGCAGGAATGATCAATGATATTTCTGCTTGGAATATGGACAATCAAATGCTTGAAACTATCCGAAAATACAATCTCCCATATGTGCTTATGCATATGAAAGGACAACCCAAGGATATGCAACAAAATCCAAA
>CAJIYZ010000085.1 GCA_905181675.1 Bacteroidetes bacterium MED-G20 | reverse complement strand
GTTTTCTAACCCCTTTCCCATAATTACCTACTGGGTCCATACTACCACTAATTAATAAGTAGTCCTTCTCTTTATCCATTTTCTGAATATTCATAGTTTCGTTTATAGACATTACTCCAAATGCTAAATCCACAAAAAATTGATTTTTAAATACTTGCATACAAAACGGATCTTGGATATACTTTTTTACTACAGATTCATCTCTAGATATCCAATCTTTTCTAGTGTTTGGCTTTTTGATTTTTTTGTTAAACTCTCCCATTACCAATAATTGCAATAATCTGGACTTGTTGCTTTTCCCAAAAAGAAAGCTATTAATTTTAGCAACAAAACTACCTGCATAACCTTTAATCCCGGGATGGGAAGAGGTAGCTGAAAATATGTATTGGTTGGCAGTATCTGGATAATTAATAGAAAGTGATCTAATTAAAAAAGAACCCATAGAATGCCCTAAAATAACGGTTGGAATACTGGGTTTTTTTTTAGAAATATTTTCTGTTATCATCTTCAAATCTTCCACCACTTTTCCCCATCCGTTGTTTGTGCTAAACAAACCTATGTTTTTAATATCTCCAGCTGTTTTCCCATGTCCTCTCAAATCAGAAGAATAGGCATAAATACCTTTTTTGTTTAACCATCTAGAGAATTCATGATATCTATACCCATGTTCACTCATGCCATGGACCAAATGAATTAACATCTTTGGATTTTGTGCTGGCCAGTGGTGAATAACCAAATTCTCTCCATCATGAGAGGTGAAATTTTCATGAAAATAAATATACTTTTCCATAGCAGTAAAGGTACAATTCTATATTAAGTTGTTGAATTTACCAATACTTAACAATTTTAGTTCTGAACATAAACCATTTATGGAAATATTTTTAGTTAATTTCGTCAGCGAATGAAAATACTTAATCTTTTATTGTCTACTAGATTTATGGCACTTTTGCTATTTGCAATGGCTTCCTCCATCGGAGTTGCAACTTTCATTGAAAATGAATACGATACAATTACGGCAAAAGAACTAGTATACAATGCAAAATGGTTTGAATTGATCTTACTTCTTCTGCTTTTAAACTTCATGAATAATATTAGAGTCTATCAACTCTTAAAGTGGAAAAAATGGTCTGTTCTTTTACTTCATTTTGGTTTTATTATTGCCCTTCTAGGAGCTTTTTTTTCTAGATATTTCGGCTACGAAGGGGTGATGCTGGTTGAAGAAAAACAGACTTCCAACGAGATTTTTTCTTCCGAACCATATTTTCAAGTAAAAGTGCACGATGATACATTACAGTACAACGAATCGCTTCAACATTATTTTTCTAAAGTTTTTACAATACTCCCATCTACTAATTTTCAATTTCCTGGAAAAGGAGAAGTGAATGTGAAAGTTATAGATAGGATTGAAAACGCAAAAAAAGAATTTCTTAAAGATGTTCCTGGGGGAAAAACCCATCTTCATCTTGTTTTGCCAGGTAGAGAAAACCTGTATTTACCAATTGGTGAAGTAGTTGTTCAGCAAGGAATTCCTTTTTCTTTTAATAATAACGAGAGAGAAGATGCTGTCCGTTTTTTTTACAACGATGGACAACTTGAAATTTTTGCCCCTTTTGAAATGAGTAAGGTAGATATGGCAAGTCTTTCTGTTGAAGACAGACAAAGTGGTAGGGAAATACCCCAAGATACTTTAGCTCCAAATATTCTTCATAGCGTTGCTACTAGAAATCTAATTTCTTTTTTAGGTCAGCAAATAATGATTAATAGTATTGAAGAGAAATCGAAATATGAGTACATATCATCTGATGATGAAGATTTGCCAGATGCACTTAGAGTAGAAATTTCAACAAACGGTGATACTCAACAGGAAATAGTTTTGGGAAAAGCTGGAGTAAGACCTATCCCTACGGCCATTAAATGTGGCGATCTTTTTTTCTCAATTGCATACGGTTCTAAAAAAATTGATATTCCTTTTCAAGTGGGTCTCACAGATTTTAGATTAATGAAATATCCAGGTTCAGAAAGTCCTAGTAGTTACGAAAGCGATATCACTATTTTAGATGAAACCAATGCAGTTAACGATTCATTCAATCTATTTATGAATCATGTAGTTGATTATGGAGGATTTAGATTTTTTCAATCTAGTTACGACTGGTCTAATGATGAAAATAAAACTGCTGGTTTAGATCCCGACATTACTATTTTATCTGTTAACCACGATATTTTAGGAACTATCGTGACTTACTTGGGTTACTTGCTTTTGGCAATAGGACTATTAGGAACTTTATTTAACCCTTCTTCTAGATTTGTTGATATTAGAAAAAAAGCCATTAAAATGAGAAACAAAAGAAAGACAGTTCTTTCCATATTGGCCTGCTTTTTAATGGTGTCTGCTACTTGTCAGCAGACTAACTCTAATAATTTAGAAGAATCTTACAATTATCAACCTATTGCAAAACAGCAAGCAGACTCAATGGGTATTTTACTAGTACAAACTTACGAAGGAAGAATTGAGCCTACTCACACACTGGCTTACGATATCTTTCATAAGATTTCTAAAAAAAATGACTTTATCACAAGCGATAATATTGCGTTAAACCCTATGCAGATTTTTATAGATATGATTCTTGATAAACCTTACTGGTTAGAGGAAAAGATAATATATATAAAGAAAGGAACTGGAGTGTCAGATTCCTTGGGAGTCGAAGGTAAATATGCGTCAGTTAAAGATTTTTTTAATCCGGATGGAACTGAAAAGTTAAAGGAATTGGTCCAAAAAAGTTTTGCCAAAAAAGATGTAGAAAAAAATGTTTTTGATAAGGAAGTAATTAAAGCAAACGAAAGAATGAATATTGTTCTTCAAACAATGAATGGCGCTTTTTTAAAAATATTCCCTATTTCAGGGAATGAAGATAATAAATGGGTGGATTGGATGGATCCTTATGCAGAGCAACCTATTGATACTACAGATGAACATTTAGCAAGTATTTCATTATCTAGACTATTTAGATCCTATATTATTGATTTAAGCGAAGCTAAAAAGACCAATAATTACGAAACTGCTCAGTCAATGCTAAACTTTATCAAAGCTTATCAAATTAAAACAACACCAAGTGAATTATTGTTGGATAAAGACCAGATTGAAAGAGAAATTTCTTATAACCACTCAAATCTTTTTGTGAAGGTTAAAAATTACTATGGGTATTTGTCTATTTTTCTACTTATATTCTCCTTTTGGAATGCACTAAGCAAGAAAAAAAATCTTCTCAATAAAATTGTGAAATATATTTTATGGGCTTTAATTATTTTACTAATGGTTGTTTTTGCCATCCATACTTATTCACTAGCTTTAAGATGGAGCATTACAGGTCATGCACCTTGGAGTAATGGATATGAAGCACTTACCTTCATTGCTTGGGGAGGAGTTTTAGCAGGTTTTTTATTTATAAGAAGCTCTAGAATTACTTTAGCAGGAACTGCAGTATTGGCGTTTTGTGTATTAATGACAGCTGGTCATAGTAGTTTTGACCCTCAATTAACCGATTTGCAGCCTGTTTTAAAGTCTTATTGGCTAGTAATACACGTAGCGTGTATTACAATTAGTTATGGCTTCTTAGGTCTTGGTTTTATACTTGGGCTTATCAATGTTGTGAACTATATATTTTTAAAGCCAAGTAATAAGAACTTGAAAATGATTATTTCTGAGCTTACTTATGTTAACGAGATGACTCTAACTATTGGCCTTGCACTTGCTACTATAGGAACTTTTCTTGGTGGTATTTGGGCAAATGAATCTTGGGGAAGATATTGGGGATGGGATGCAAAAGAAACCTGGGCTTTGGTAATTGTTCTAACCTATGCTATAATTTTACATTTTAGATTAATTCCAGGGTTAAAAAGTAAATTCACTTTCAATGTAGCCTCTGTTTTAGCTTTTTCCAGTGTTTTAATGACTTTTATAGGTGTTAACTATTACCTGTCTAAGGGTTTGCATTCCTATGCAAGGGGGGAGACACCAGCTTTTCCTATGTGGGCATGGATAACCATAGCTTCTATAGTTGCTTTGATTTTGCTAGGTTGGTATAACAAGAGAAATTTAAATAAATCTACCTAATTCATTGGTATTCTCGCACTTGCAGAAGTGCTAAGGTCAGCAAAAACTCCTTTTTCCTCCATGAATTTCCCACTCATAGCTATCATAGCTGCATTATCAGTACAGTAGCTTATTTTGGGAACAAAAGTATTACGCCCTAAAGATTTTCCAAGTTTTTCAAATTCTTTCCTCAAATGTAAATTTGCAGATACTCCACCAGCTAATGCAATGTCTTTACAAGGGTGCATTTTTATTGCTTTTTCTAGATTTTTAAGTAAATAGCTTACTAAATGGGATTGGTAAGAAGCGCATATGTCGTGGATATTGTCTTTAGTGAAATTCTTATCCTTTTGTTCATTTTTTCTAATAAAGTTTAGAAACTGTGTTTTTAGCCCGCTAAAACTGTAGTTAAATTCTCCTGCTTTTGGATAGGTAAAGTCAAACTTTTTATTATTTCCTTTTTTTGAAAGTTGGTCTATGATTGGTCCTGCTGGATAGCCCAACCCCAAAATTTTTCCTGCCTTGTCAAATGCTTCTCCAACTGCATCGTCTATTGTACTTCCAATTATTTCCATTTGTAAAGGGTTTTCTACCCAAACAATTTGAGTATGTCCCCCGGAAACTGTCAAGCAAATAAAAGGGAATTTTGGAGTAGGTTTGTCCTCTTTTTTCTCTTTTATAAAATGAGCATGAATATGGGCTTTCATATGGTGAACTTCAATTAGAGGAATGTTGAGTGACAAGGACAACGATTTTGCAAATGAAGTCCCCACAAGTAAAGATCCTAGTAAACCAGGGCCTCTTGTGAAAGCAATGCTTGTAAGGTCACTAACAGAAACATTCGCTTCTTTTAGAGCAGCGGAAACTACTGGAACTATATTTTCTTGGTGTGCTCTTGAAGCTAATTCAGGAACAACCCCTCCATACTTTTGGTGGATAGATTGGTTAGCAGTAACATTGGAATACATAACACCGTTTATAAGAACTGCAGCGGAGGTATCGTCACAACTTGATTCTATACCGAGAATGATGCTATCTTTGTCTACATTCATGATTGTTAGTTGAAAGAATACTTCAAAAATACCAATTCCATTTTAATTAGATTGATTTTTAATCTATTAGAGTTGTCAATTTTCTTGATAATTCTATTTTTCTTTTTAATTAGATTTTCTTTCGTACAAACTAAAATCACCAAACAGTTTACAACTTATTTAAGTAAAGAGATAAATTCTGATATTCAAGTAGGGAAAGTTTCTTTAAGTAATTTTACCAATCTTCATTTAAATCAAATCTTTATTCCAGATTTAAATGGAGATACTATTTTATTTGTTCCAAAAGTAGAGATTGATATTCAAGACATTAATTGGCTAGATAGAAAATTTAATATTGATCAAGTAATTTTTAAGGATGCTAGAATTATTTTGAAAAAGAATCCAGGCAAAGACAAATACGAGATTGAGTTTTTATTAAATAGCTTCGAGAAAAACCAAAGACAAAGTAAAGATTATCAACTTTTAATTAGTCAGTTTAAAATTGAAAACAGCCAGTTTTCACACTTCTCAAAAAGTGAAAATATTAAAAGTGAAAATATTGATATTCAGCATTTTAGTATATTTAATTTAAACATATTATTGAATAATATATCTTTAGACAATAATTTATTGACAACTAAAATAAGTGAACTTCAATTTGACCATGAAAAAGGATTTTGTATATCTAGTTTCAATGCCGATTTGCATCTAGATTCTACGAAATTTAACTTAGTTAATTTAAATTTAAGAACACCAAACAGTACATTCAATACCGATAGCATAAGACTAAATTTAGACTTTAAGGATGATTTTATACAATTAAAAAATATTGAGACAAACCTCTCTAGTATAGACTATAATTTATTTTTTAAAAATCCTTTAGATACTTCTTTTAAATTAAATTTTAACACCAATTTTTCAGGGTCTTCTAATTCACTTAAATTAAATGATTTATCACTTAATTATCTGAATTCTTATATAAAAGGTGATTTTCAAATTAAAGATTTCTCAAATGAAAATTTAGTTTCATATTTTTTCAATTTAAAATCCAATACTATTTTAGTAAGTGATTTAATTTCTATTCAAAAAAATAAAAATTTTAAAATTCCACCTTTAGCTTTAAAGCAACTTAATAAAATAAATAATTTTCAAATTAAAATTTCAGGAAATGGAAATAGTAAAGATGTCAAATCAAAATTAGAATTTGTCTCTTCAATTGGTGAAATAGTAGGAGATTTACATTTCTTTAGAAATACTTCTTCAGATATTTATTACCATTTTAATATTGATGCAGAAAAAATTACCGGAATTTCTTTATTAGACAACAAAGTAGATGAAAGCTTTAATGCCCATTTTGAAATTGAGGGAAAAGGACTTTATAAGCAAGATTTAGATTTAAAAATAAATGGATACTTATCTGATTTTACTATCAATAATTATAAGTATGACGATGTAAATATTAGTGGCGAATTTAAAAACAAGTCATTTGTTGGTCAGATGGAACTTTTGGATGAATTCATTCATCTTGTTTTTAATGGTAATATAGATTTAAACAAACCTGAGACAGAGTTTGATTTCTCTATGGAAGTTAAGGATGCTTATCTTGGGGAAATTGGATTACTTGTCAATCATCCCCAGAGTGTAGTTTCTTTTAAAACTTATTTAAATGGTTTTGGAAATAATTGGAAAGAGTTTACAGGTTTTATCAATATGGAAGATGTTTTTTTTACTGAAAATGGGGAAACATATGACTTTGGTAATATTGAGTTTGATTCGCAGTCAAATAATTACTACCATAATCTTAACCTAAATTCCGACTTTATTTCCTTAAATATTTCAGGGGATTTCAAGTTTGATCAATTATCAAATGACTTGAATTATTTGTATTCCACTATTTTCCCTAATTTATCTGAATCTTTAGATTACTTTCCAAGTAAACAACACCTGGAACTAGATTTAAAAATTCGTGACTTTTCTAAGTTGTCCTCTGTTTTTATTCCTTTACTGGATGTTGCGAAAGCTACTGAATTAAAATTTTCTATCAATGGGGAAAAGGAATTATTAGATTTTAGTTTTAATTCTAAGAATATTAAATACGATAATTTCATTTTAAACAATATAAATTTCAGTGTTAATGATCCAAAAGACATCTATTTAGACAGCAATCTGAAATTTGTTTTATCCGTGGAGGATTTTATTAATAACCAAGTAGTAAATTTTCAAAATATTGAATTAAAATCATCTGCCAAAAATAATACTGTAGTTACATCTTTAGATTGGAACAATAATGATTCAATTTCCTTAGGAAGGTTAAGCTCAGTTATTGATATTAAAAGCTCTGAAATGATTTTTGCAAATATTGAAGAGTTCTATCTTTACGATTCATCTGTTGGCTATTGGAATATTGAGGGGAATCCCACCATAAAATTTATGGATGATAAATACTCTATGGATTCAATATTACTTTCTAACACTAATCAATCTGTTATTTTAAATGGAGTTATAGGACCAGAAGTTATAGATAGTTTATCCCTTGAAATTCAAAATTTTCAGCTAAGTTCTCTACCGTTTTTATTAGATTTTAATAATGAAAATACTACTATGGAAGGGATTTTAAATGCCCAGATAAATTTCCAATCTTTGCTTACTAATCCTCAATTATTTAACGAATTTAATATTAAAAATTTCAATTTCAATTTTTTCCCAATTGGGGATGTTAATTTCCATTCTTTATGGGAAGAAAGCACCGGTAAATTCATTTTAAATGGAGGATTAGTTAACGAAAATAAATATCCAGAAATTAAATTAATTGATTGCTATTTCTACCCTAATAACGATAAAAATAAAAAGCTTTCTGGGATGATTAAATTTGACAGCACCAATATTGATTTTTTAAGTCCTTTCTTGCCAAATAATGTTCTTTCCAATCTTCAGGGGCTTTTGATAGGTGATTTATCACTTTCTGGTGATTGGTTCAGTCCCAAATTTAATGGTGTTTTATCTGTAAATAATGCAGGATTAAAATTAACAGAATACGATTCTCGTTTTGAAATAAATGGAAATCTTTTAGTTAAAGATGATGCCATTGAAATTGATAATGGAATTTTTTCAGATGAGTTAAATAATGCCGGAATTATTACTGGCAAATACCATCACGATAATTTCATAGATTACTCCTTAAATATTTCTCTAGAAATTGATGATCCAATAATGGTAATGAATAATTCATTTTCTGAAAATCCATATTACTATGGAAAAGTGTTCATGACTGGTTCTGCAGATATAAAGTATGATTCAATAGAAAATTTATCCATTTATGTTAATGCAATAACAGAAAAAAGCACCAATTTGAGTATTCCTTTGTTTGGATCTTCCGAAGTCGTACTTCATGATTTTATAACCTTTGTCAATAAGGATACCAATAGTATTGTTATTTCTGAAAAACCTATCGTTTCCAAAGAGAAAATGAACATTGATATTGATTTGGAAATTACTGATGAGGCAGAAGTGTTGCTAATTTTTGACGATTTGGTAGGTGGCGAAATGAAAGCCAGTGGCCAAGGAAATATTCAATTAAATATTGATCAAAACTATGATTTAACCATGTATGGTAATTATGTTATTAATAAGGGAGAATATGTTTTTACTTTAAAAGAATTTGTAAACAAAAAGTTTGATTTAAAGAAGGGAGGATCCTTAACTTGGTTAGGAGATCCTTATAATGCAAAAATAGATTTAAGTGCAAGATATCCCTTGAGAACTAGTTTGTTCAATATTATGCCAGAAATAGAAAGAGAAAATTGGAAACATAAAAGTTTAGTAGATGTGGATATTGAATTAGAAAATAATTTAATGAATCCAGATATTAAATTCAGTATTGATGTTCCCAATGGAAATGAATCTGTAAAAACCGCACTTAAAAGAGTTCTTTCAAATTCTGAAGAACTAAATAAGCAAGTATTTTCTCTGTTAATTCTAAATCAATTTATAACTCCTAATCATCTTAATTTAGGGGACAATGTAAAGTCTTACGATATTTCAACAAGTGAAGTATTGTCTAATCAGCTAGGAAATATGATTTCTTCCTTTACAGATGAATTTGACATAGGGTTTAATTATACTTTAGGAAATCAGTTATCTAATGAAGAATTATCTGTAGCAATGTCTACACAGCAATTTAACGATCGCTTAAATGTAGAAACAAACTTAGGGATGTCACAATCCAATAGCCTTACTCAAAACCCTAATTCATTTATTGGCGATGTGAATGTCGAATATAAATTAAACAGTAAAGGCAATATTAGAGTTCACGCTTATAATCAATCCAATGAATACGATCTTTCTAATCAAAGCCAATCTAATTATACGCAAGGTTTTGGATTATTCTACAAACAAAGTTTTGATTCTCTTGGTGAATTGTTTTGTGAGATGAATAATCTATTTAAGTCTAAAGAAAAAAAATGTCAATATTGTGATATTAAAGAATTAAGGAAAATAAAGGGATTTATAGATTAATATAGAGTAAGTTGTTCTTATCTCTAAGAATGCTTTCTTCTTGAATCATTTCTTTCAATATTAAGCTAAGTCTTTCTTTATCAATCAATTCACCTAGTTGTTTGTAGATAAAACTTGGTGACTTAGGCTCGTAATTTAACAGGAAAATAACCGTGTTTTTTACAACTTCATCAGAATTATTTGCAATTCTTAAACCCATTTGACAATTATCACAGTTATTACATCTTTCGGATTTATTTTCTCCAAAATAGGACAATAAATCAATATTTCTGCATTGTGTTTTTTGGTTTACATAGTCAATCAAGTGATTGGCTTTTGCATTTTTAACTTTTTTAAAATTCGAAAATTTCTTGGATAGACTTAGTTGATTAATATTTGGCCTTGGAATTGAAAAGCTAATAGTATAGTTAGTTTTTTTAGCCTCGTAAATAAGGACGTTTTGTTGGTGAAGTTTGTTTAGTAAAATTATCGCTTCCTCTTTTTTAATATTGAGTCTCTTGGATAGAATATCTTCACTTATTCTAACCATTTGTTCATTAATCGAGGAATAGCTTCTTATTAATACATCAATTATTTTTTCAAATCTTTTATAGTTATTTAAAAACTGATTTAATCTATTGATAGGCATAATTATCCAAGCCATTGAAAATTGATAATCGTTGGTCTGTTGAATATATCCTTCGTTTATTAAATATTTGACAGATTGGTAAGTTATTGATCTTGATAGCTTATTGTTATTAGAAATAATATCAATATCTAGTTCATACTTTTCGTCCGAATAATAGCCAATACTTATTTGATGAATATTAACAATGCTTTGAAAAACTTTCTTAATATCTTCAATTTCAGGAAAATTTATTTTTATTCTTTTTTTTAAATTATCAACATCTTGATCGTCTTTTAAAACAATAGAGTAGGAGGCTGTTCCATTTCTACCAGCTCTACCAGATTCTTGGTAAAAAGATTCTAATGTGTCAGGTAGGTCAAAGTGAATAACAGTCTTAACATCTGGTTTGTCAATTCCCATTCCGAATGCATTGGTGGCTATCATTGTGTCAAATTCATTATTTAACCATTTCTCTTGCTTTTTAGACCTTTCCTTAAAATCTATTCCAGCATGGTAATAATCTGTTTTAAAATCATTTTTATTTAATAATTGAGACAATTCTCTAGTTTTTTTTCTGTTTCTAACATAAATAATAGAACATTCTTTACTAAGTAATTTTATTAAAACCTTTTCTTTACTAATAGCATTTATTACATTGTATTTAATGTTACTTCGTATGAACGATTTCTTTATAATGTTACTTTTTTGGAAACAAAGTTGATCTTCTATGTCTTTTACAACTTCTGGTGTTGCAGTTGCTGTCAGAGCTATTAATGATAGGTCTTTGTTGAAAGTTCTTATGGCGGATATATTTCTATATTCCGGTCTAAAGTCATTTCCCCATTCTGAAATACAATGTGCTTCATCAACAGCAACAAAACTCACATTCATTTTCTTAAACCTATCTAAGAAAAGATCTGTTTTTAGTCTTTCAGGAGATAGGTAGAGAATTTTTATATTTCCATATATTACATTGTCTAGTATTCTGTCAATATCCTTAAAATGAAGTGAAGAATTTATATAAGCGGCTTTTATGCCTCTTTTTGTAAGTTGGCTTACTTGGTCCTCCATAAGAGCTATCAAAGGAGATATTACCAAGCAAGTACCTTCCATTAAAACTGCAGGTAGTTGATAGCATAATGACTTACCTCCACCAGTTGGAAGTAATGCAACTACATCTTTTTTTTGTAAAACAAAGTCTATTATTTCTTTTTGAGAATCTCTAAATTCATCAAACCCCCAGTACTTTTTGAGTACTTTAATCAATGCTTCTCTGGTATTGTTTTGCTCACTTACCATAGATTCATTTTTATTTTATTACTTTTGCAAACTAATAATTTCATTATACGCCAATGGAAGTTGATATTTTTCAAACTAATATCCAATTAACAAAAAATAGCAGATTACCACAAGTAAACTGGGAAAATTTACCTTTTGGAAAATTATTTTCAGACCATATGTTTACTATGGATTTTGACAAAGGTAATTGGTCCAAACCAAAAATAATACCCTATGGAGATATTAGCCTTTCACCTGCTAACTCAGCTCTTCATTATGGGCAAAGTTGTTTTGAAGGTATGAAAGCTCATAGAGATTTAAATGGGGAAATAGTTTTGTTTAGGCCATTTGAAAACGCCAAAAGATTTAATAGCTCTAATAAGCGCATGTGTATACCTGAAATTAATGAAGAGGTTTTTGTTAATTCCATTTTAGAATTAATTTCTATAGATAAAAACTGGGTTCCTCAAAATCTAGAGCATTCTCTTTACATAAGACCATTTATTTTCGCAACAGATCCTTACATAGGCATTAAACCATCAGATTCTTACAAATTTATGATTTTCACTTGTCCTGTTGGTTCCTATTATTCAGAACCAGTCCCAGTTAAAGTTGAAACCCATTATTCTAGAGCAGTTCAAGGTGGTACTGGTTTTTCTAAAGCTGCTGGAAATTATGCTGCTGCATTATATCCAGCAATGTTGGCCGCTAAAGAAGGCTTTAGACAATTAATTTGGACAGATGCTAAAGAGCACAAATATATTGAAGAGGCAGGAACTATGAATGTTTTATTTGTAATTGACAATGTACTCGTAACTCCATTTACAGGTGATACAATTCTAAATGGCATTACAAGAAAAAGTGTTGTTGAAATTGCCAAGGATTGGGGAATGGAAGTTCAAGAAAGAAAAATTGAGGTTAATGAAGTTTTTCAAGCACTTAAAGAAGGCACATTGACCGAAGCTTTTGGTGCAGGTACTGCAGCTACGATTGCTCCCATATCAAATATTTCTCTAAATGGAGAGAATTTTTCAATTCCTGAATCTAAAGACCATCATTTTCATACCAAGGTTTTAAAATATCTTTCAGAATATAAAATGGGGAAACACCCAGATAAATTTGATTGGCTAGTTAGAGTATAGAATTAATTAATCTATATTTTCAATAATCATTGCTGAAGCACCTCCGCCACCGTTACATATTCCTGCTGCACCAATTTTACTTTCTTTTTGTTTTAAGACATTTATTAATGTTACCAAAATTCTACTTCCACTAGAGCCAAGAGGGTGCCCAAGAGCTACCGCACCGCCATTTACGTCTACTTTGTTAGAATCTATTTTAAGTAACTGCGTGTTGACTATTCCTACTACTGAAAACGCCTCATTTAGTTCCCAGTAATCAACATCTTTTGTAAACATATTAGCTTTTTCAAGTGCTTTATCGATTGCTACTTTTGGAGAAGTAGTAAACCACTTTGATTCCTGAGACGCATCTGCGTAGCTAATAATTCTAGCAAGTGGTTTAATATTAAGTTCTTTTGCTTTTTCCTCACTCATAAGAATAAGAGCAGAAGCGCCATCATTTAAGGTAGAAGCATTTGCAGCAGTTACTGTTCCATCTTTAGAGAAAACAGGCTTTAATTGAGGGATTTTATCAAGTTTAACATTCTTGAATTCTTCATCCTCTGTAACTACAACAGGATCTCCTTTTCTTTGAGGAATAGATACAGGAACAATTTCATTTTTAAACAATCCATTATTGGATGCGTAAGCAGCCTTATTGTAGGAATCTATGGCAAATTCATCTTGTTGTTTTCTAGAAATTTTATATTTTTCAGCACATTGATCGGCACAGTTTCCCATGTGAACTTTGTTGTAAACATCAGTAAGACCATCTTTAACCAATCCATCAGTTAAAGATATATCTCCAAGTTTCTTTCCTTTTCTTGCATTGTAGTAATGAGGAACCATCGACATGTTTTCCATTCCACCAGCTACTACTATATTTGCATCACCAGCTATAATAGTTTGAATAGCCAATGAAACCGATTTCATTCCAGATGCACAGACTTTGTTAACTGTAGTACAAGGTGTATTCTCGTTAATTCCTGCAAAAATTGCCGCTTGTTTAGCTGGTGCTTGACCAAGATTAGCTTGAAGGACATTTCCCATAAAAACTTCATCAATTAAATCTGGATTTAAATTTATTGACTCTAAGGCTCCTTTAATTGCTGTAGCACCTAATTTTGTTGCTGATACGGATGAAAGAGACCCTAGAAAACTGCCCATTGGCGTTCTTTTTGCTGCTACTATTACTACTTTTTTCATCTCTAAATTTAGTTTTAATTTTCTTTATTTATTCTAATTAATATTATAAAATACTTATTTTAAATTAATCTTTGAAATTGGCATATTAAATATTGTTCAATTCAAAAACTATGTTATTTTTGCAATCGTAATCGGAGAGGTGGCAGAGTGGTAATGCAACAGCCTGCTAAGCTGTCAACGAGCAATCGTTGCCAGGGTTCGAATCCCTGTCTCTCCGCAATAAACAAAAAAAGCCTCTTTAAGAGGCCTTTTTTGTTTAGATAAAAAATAAATTGGTTTTATTGGATCGAACCTTGAACTCTTTTCATGAATTTA
>CAJIYZ010000084.1 GCA_905181675.1 Bacteroidetes bacterium MED-G20 | reverse complement strand
AGCATAGGAAATATGTACTTCACTAAATGAAAATCCAATATCAAAATAAACAAAAGATGCACCAATCACAGCCAATATTCCTGTGAAAAATATTGCCATTCCTGATAAGTTTGAAAACTTAGTAGATTTTTCCATCAGGTCTTTAATTAAACCCAAATCACTTTCTGGTTGGTTGTTCTTCATGAATTAAAAATTAACTTTGAATCTCAAAGTTAAGAAATTTATAATTAATTAAAAGAAAAAAATCTAGCAAGAATAAAAGAAAGGATGATAGAACAATTTAATGAATCAATTAAATTGAATAAGAAATAGAATTAATGAAGAATAATTACTAGTTTTTAAAAAGCTTAATTACTTGAACTAATTTAGTTTTTAGTTCTCTTCTATCTACTATGAAATCTAAAAAGCCTTTTTCCAATAAAAATTCACTTGTCTGAAACCCTTCGGGTAAGTCTTTACCTATAGTCTCTTTGATAACTCTTGGCCCTGCGAAACCAATTAAAGCTCCAGGCTCAGCTATGTTTATATCTCCTAACATTGCAAAAGAAGCTGTTACTCCACCAGTTGTAGGGTCTGTTAAATATGAAATATAAGGTAATTTAGCACTAGAAAGCTGGGTGAGTTTTGCAGTAGCTTTTGCCATTTGCATTAAAGATATTCCGGCCTCCATCATTCTAGCTCCTCCTGATTTTGAAATCAACATAAATATGCATTTTTTCTCAATAGCAACCTCTACAGATCTAGCAATTTTTTCGCCCATTACATTTCCCATTGAGCCTCCAATAAAAGAAAAGTCCATACATGCAACTACTATATCTTCTCCTGAAGTTTTACCATAAGCACACCTCATAGCGTCGTTCAGGCCAGTTTTTTTCTTAGACTCTTTAATTCTATCACTATATTTTTTTTTGTCCTTGAATTTTAGCTTATCCTTTGGCGATAAATCATCCGCTATTAATGAAAACTTTTGATCGTCAAAAATCATATCAAAATATTCTTTTGAGCCAATTCTGACGTGATAACTTTCCTTGGGAGTAACATAAAAGTTTTCTTTTAGTTCAGTTTTTTCAATAACATCTCCAGAGGGAGTTTTGTACCAAAAACCATCCGGAGTTTCTTTTTTCTCTCTACTAGGTGTTATAATTCCTTTAAGCTTTCTTTTAAACCATGGATTTTGTGCTTGTTCACTCATAGAGTATTTGTATTATTTAAATCTATAAAAGCTTGTTTCAATCTATCTTTGAAAGATAATTCTGCCTCCCTTACCCACTTTCTAGGGTCGTAATGCTTTTTATTTGGAACATCCTCTCCATCTGGATTTCCAATTTGTGTCTTTAAATATTCAGATTTATCGTTAAAGTAATCTCTTATACCCTCCATATAGGCATATTGTAAATCAGTATCAATATTCATTTTAATTACACCATAACTTATTCCTTCTCGGATTTCATCAACGGATGATCCAGAACCACCATGAAAAACAAAATCTATATAATTGTGCTCTAAATTGTGTTTTTTAGAAATAAATTCCTGGGAATTTTTAAGAATTTTTGGTGTTAATTTCACATTCCCTGGTTTGTAAACCCCATGGACATTTCCAAAAGCAGCAGCAACGGTAAATTTATCGCTAACTTGAATTAATTCTTCGTAGGCATATGCAACTTCCTCCGGCTGAGTATATAGTTTGGAATCATCAACATCTGTATTATCTACCCCGTCTTCTTCTCCTCCTGTAATTCCAAGTTCTATCTCTAAAGTCATTCCTATTTTAGACATTCTTTCCAAGTATTTTTTACAAATAGCCATGTTTTCCTCGATAGGTTGCTCTGAAAGATCAATCATATGAGAACTAAAAAGTGGGTAGCCTTTCTCTTTAAAATTAATCTCACTTGCTTCAATTAATCCATCTAACCAAGGAAGAAGCTTTTTCGCACAATGGTCAGTATGTAAAATAACAGGAACTCCATAAGCTTTGGCCATAGTATGTACATGTTTTGCACCAGCAATAGAACCTGCAATTGCTGCAGATTGATTTTCATTTTTCAAACCTTTACCTGCATTAAAAACTGCTCCACCATTGGAAAATTGAATAATTACCGGAGCATTTAATTCTTTAGCAGTTTCCAGAACAGCATTAATACTGCTTGAACTAATTACATTAACAGCTGGTAAAGCAAAGCTTTTTTCTTTGGCCAGTTTAAAAATATCTTGTACTTCATCTCCTGTTGCAACACCTGACTTTATCAAACTCATTTATTTTAATTTATTTTAATAAAAATTTATAATTATATATATCACAAACAAATCTATAAAAATTGATGGTTGAGACAAATAAAACCTATCAGAAAGGATAGCCAATGCCAAGGTTTAATATTGGACTGAAATATTCCCCTCTGTTAACGACGGAATTTGGAAAGATCCAATGATTTACATTATTTGGAGTTCCAGGATTTTTGAATGGTATTGCTATATCTGCTCTTAAAATAAAAAATTCAAAGTTTAACCTTAGCCCAAATCCAGTTCCAATGGCAATATCATCAATTGCATTGTTCCAGTTAAACTTTCCTTCTGGGCGCAATGAATCCTCTCCAATTAACCAAATATTTCCAAAGTCAACAAAGAATGCACCTTCAATCCATTTGGTTATGGGCATTCGCAACTCTATATTACCTTCAAATTTTACATCTCCAATTTTATCATACCTATTGGATATATCGGAATAACTTCCGGGACCTAAAGACCTTGCTCGCCAGGCTCTAAGACTATTAGAACCACCAGCAAAAAAACTTTTTTCAAATGGAAGAGCGTCACTTAAATTTTTCTTTGGAATTCCAATACCAGAATAAATACGATATACAATTTTTGATCGATCAAATAATCCTTGATAATATCTTAAATCTATGGTCGCTTTTTGAAAATGAGCATATCTAATACCCAAAAAATCATAACTATTGGTAATCGTATCTATTTTCTTATTTGTTAAATCATGGAATTTAAATAACGCACCTCCAGCAGATTCAAATGTGGTTTTAAAATAAAGAGAATTTGAGTTGTAATTTAATTTTTGACCATTGTACTCAAATGAAAAAACTCCACCTGCAACTACATGGTCTTGAAAACTAGATAGAATATATTGATCTTCATAGGATTCAATTTGTTCTTGAAACTCATTATTAATTTCAATATCTACAATGGATATTAAAAGTGGATTAATATGCCATGTTGTTGTTTTGTTTTCATGGAAAACCCATCCGAAAGAAAGTTCTTGATTTCTTCTATAATAATCTGGTCTATCCTGTATATTAAAAGCTCCAGTAAATTCAGTTATTGGATTAATATGTTTGCTTAAATTTCCAATTTTATTGATTAATAGATATTTGGGTAAATAAAAATGGAATTCTGGACCAAACTCTGTAGTATTGGGCTTATTTGATATTCCAGATTCTTTACTGTCTGTTAGTAAAAGTTGTATTTCAAAACTGTTTTTTAGAGAAATTAATAGTTTTTCACCTCCATGAAAAAGATTGTTATGGAAATAATCTAGGCCTGCCTGAAATCCAAATAAACGCTCATTGTTAGTCCCATCAAAAGAAAAAGAGAAGTTTTGGATTTTTGAGGGAGTTAATTCTATATTACTTACAAGCTTATTACCAGCTAAAGTATCAAAACTAAGGTTAACATATTTAAAAAGTCCAAGAGAGATTAGACTTCTATAAGTTTGCTGAGTAATACTTTTTTGATAAAGATCATCCTTTTTAAAAAGAATAGAATTTTTGAAAACTTTGCTTTTGAAATTTATTGGCTGATAATTTACCACATGCATAAAAGAATTTCTAATACTATCTAATTTTGGATTGGAATTAAACTTGTTTGAATCTC
>CAJIYZ010000083.1 GCA_905181675.1 Bacteroidetes bacterium MED-G20 | reverse complement strand
AGCACCTCCAGCAATCACTCCAGTACCAGCAGAAGCGGGCTTTAAGAATACCTGAGCTCCAGAATATTTTGCTTTTATTGTATGTGGTAATGTGTCATTTATCACCGCTACTCTACGTAAATTCTTTTTTGCTTCTTCAACAGCTTTAGAAATTGCTTCAGTTACTTCGTTGGCTTTACCTAGTCCATGTCCAACTATACTTTGTTCGTCACCTACAACAACAATTGCTGAAAAACTGAAGTGTCTTCCACCTTTGGTAACTTTAGTTACTCGGTTGATAGCTACCAACCTATCTTTTAACTCAACGTCTGTAGCTCTTACTGCTTTTTCTGATTCAATCATACTTCTTCTTTTAAAATTTTAAACCGTTTTCTCTAGCAGACTCAGCCAAAGCTTTTACTCTACCGTGATATAAATATCCGTTTCTGTCAAAAACTACTTCTTTAATACCTGCTTTTGTAGCATTTTCAGCAATCTCTTTACCAATTGATTTTGCTTGATCGGTTTTATTTACTTTTTGAGTACTGTCTTTAACATGAGATGAAGCAGAGGTTATTGTAACTCCCTTTACATCGTCAATAACTTGAGCATATATTTGCTTATTACTTCTAAAAACACTTAATCTCGGTCTAGTAGATGTTCCAGAAATATTTTTACGGATTCTTTTTTTAATCCTTGCTCTTCTATTTAATTTTAAATTACTCATTTCTTAATAAATTATTTTGCTGCAGTTTTACCTGCTTTTCTTCTAATTACTTCCCCTTTGAATAATACGCCTTTTCCTTTATAAGGTTCTGGTTTTCTGAATGATCTTATTTTAGCAGCTACTTGACCTATCAGTTGCTTGTCATGTGATTCAAGTTTGATAAGTGGATTTTTTCCTTTTTCTGTTGTTGTAGTCAACTTAACCTCCTGAGGAAGTTGAAAAATTATTGGATGTGAATAACCTAAAGATAATTCTAGCTTTTGCCCCTGTGCTTTGGCTCTGTATCCAACACCTACTAACTCTTGTTCTATTGAATATCCTTCTGAAACTCCTAAAATCATATTGTAAATTAATGATCTATATAGACCATGA
The DNA here is from genome assembly GCA_905181675.1 of Bacteroidetes bacterium MED-G20. Taxonomy (GTDB): domain Bacteria; phylum Bacteroidota; class Bacteroidia; order Flavobacteriales_D; family Parvicellaceae; genus MED-G20. The sequence continues at coordinate 7,269 of CAJIYZ010000083.1, read as the reverse complement.
ATTGATCTTATATCTTTTTCATCATTTGGCCTTGAAAGAGTAATTATATTGTTTTCCACCACAATCTTAATCAAAGGATTAACATCCTGAGTAAGTTCTCCTAATTTACCTTTAACATGAACTTGATTTTCAGGGGAGACATTTATCTCAACTCCTTCTGGTACTGTAATTGGCGCGTTTCCTATTCTTGACATTTCTTAAAATTTAGTCAACGTAGCAAAGGATTTCTCCTCCTACATTATGTTTTCTCGCTTCTTTATCTGTTATTAAACCTTTAGATGTAGATATAATAGCAATACCTAATCCATTTAAAACTCTTGGCATAGTGTCAACACCAGTATACTTTCTAAGACCTGGCTTACTAATTCTAGTTAAATTCCTAATTGCAGAATCTTTAGTTTTATTATTGTATTTCAAAGCAATTTTAATAATACCCTGCTTTTCATCTTTAATTTCTTTAAAATTTAAGATGTATCCCTGATCCATTAGAATCTGAGTAATAGCCTTCTTAACATTAGATCCAGGAATTTCTACCACTTTATGCTTTGCACTTATGGCATTTCTTAGTCTTGTTAAATAATCTGATATAGCGTCTGTTACCATTTTCTTTTTTTTTATTGTTATTTACCAGCTTGCTTTTGTTATACCTGGTATTTTACCAGCAACTGCCATTTCTCTAAAAGTAACTCTAGAAATCCCAAACTGTCTCATGTATCCTCTTGGTCTACCTGTTAATTGACATCTGTTGTGCTTTCTAACACCCATTGAATTCTTAGGGAGTTTTTGAAGATTAAACATTGCTTCCCAATCACCTTCACTTTGAGCTTTTCTTAATACTTTTCTTCTTTCACTGTACTGAGCGGCAAGTTTTTCTCTTTTTCGCTCTTTAGCTTTCATTGATTCTTTAGCCATAACTTTTATTCTTTATTTTTTTTCAAATGGAAATCCAAACTCTACTAACAATGCTTTGCCTTCTTCAGTAGTACTTGCAGAAGTAACAATTGTAATATCCATTCCTAATATCTTTTTAACCTTATCAATATCTAATTCAGGGAAAATTATACTTTCTTTTACACCGATAGTAAAATTACCTCTTCCATCACCATTAGACTTAACTCCTCTAAAATCCCTTGTTCTAGGTAAAGCAACAGAGATAAGTCTGTCTAAAAACTCATACATCTTATCTTTTCTAAGAGTAACTTTAGTACCGATAGGCATTCCTTTTCTTAACTTAAAATTAGAGACATCTTTTTTGGAGTTAACCATAAGAGCCTTTTGACCAGCAATTTCCGTAAGATCGTTAACAGCATTTTCAATCAATTTTCTATCAGAAACTGCTTCACCAACACCTTGGCTAATAACAATCTTTTCTACTTTAGGAACTTCCATCAAAGACTTGTATTTAAACTTTTCCTTCAATACAGGAACTATCTCGTTCGTGTATTTGACCTTTAATCTTGGTGTATAACTCATGATGCTATTTCCTCCCCAGTTTTTCTTGCAAATCTAACAAGCTTATTGTTTTCATCCATTTTTCTACCAATTTTTGTAGTTTCTCCATTGTGAACAAACATCACATTTGAAATATGAATACTTCTATCCTTTTCCAGGATTCCTCCATCAGGATTGGCTTTATCGGTTTGAGGTTTTACGTGTTTTTTATTTACTACAGAAAGTCCTTCAATAAAAACTCTTTGCTTTACGTAATCTACATCAAGAATAACTCCTTGCTGACCTAAGGCAGCACCAGCAATTACTTTTACTGTATCCCCTTTTTTAATTTTAAATTTCTTTTGCATTACTATTTTATTACAATACTTCTGGTGCCAAAGACACTATTTTCATAAACTGTTTTTCTCTTAATTCTCTTGCTACTGGTCCAAAAATCCTAGTTCCTCTCATTTCACCAGTATCATTTAATAGAACAACGGCATTGTTGTCAAATCTTATGTAAGACCCGTCATTTCTTCTAACTTCTTTTTTAGTTCTAACAACTACAGCTCTTGAAACTTGTCCTTTTTTAACATTTCCTGCAGGAGTAGCATCTTTAACAGTAATCACTACTTGATCTCCAATTGAAGCATATCTTCTTTTTGTTCCACCAAGGACTCTAATAACCAACACCTCTTTAGCTCCACTGTTATCAGCAACCAATAATCTACTTTCTTGTTGTACCATTTTTAATTATTTAGCTTTTTCAAGTATTTCTATTAATCTCCAATTCTTTCTCTTACTTAAGGGTCTAGTTTCCATTATTTTAACAGTATCACCTTCATTACACTCATTTTTCTCATCGTGAGCTACAAATGAGGAACTTTTTTTAAGAAACTTCCCGTACTTAGGATGTTTTTCTCTACGTTCAACCATAACAACAATAGACTTATCCATTTTGGAACTTGTTACTAAACCTACTCTTTCTTTTCTTAAATTTCTCATATCAATTAGTTGGTACTTTGTTGTAATTCTCTTTTTTTTATTTCTGTATTTATTCTAGATACATTTCTTCTTACAGACCTTATTTCAAGAGGATTTTCTAATTCTGCTGTTTTATGATTCATCTTTAGCTTAGTTAACTCACTCTGTGTATTGGTAAGCATTTCGTTAAGTTCCTCGTTAGATAAACCATTTAATTTTATGTTAAATTCTTTACTTTTCACCTTAAATACTTTTAAATTTCGTAATCATTTCTTACAACAAACTTCGTTTTTAACGGCAGCTTTTGGGAAGCTAGTCTTAGTGCTTCTTTGGCAACCTCATAAGACACTCCGTCAGTTTCAAACAATACTCTACCAGGTCTTATAACTGCTACCCAGTGGTCTAAAGCACCTTTCCCTTTGCCCATTCTTACTTCAGCAGGTTTATTAGTGATTGGTTTGTCTGGAAATATTCTTATCCAAACCTGACCTTCTCTTTTCATATGCCTTGTTACAGCAATACGAGCAGCTTCAATTTGTCTAGATGTGAGAAAACCTTCGTCTAAAGATTTTATCCCAAATGATCCAAAAGCAACTTGGTGTCCTCTTTGAGCATTACCTTTGATTTTGCCTTTTTGTTGCTTTCTATGTTTGGTCTTCTTAGGTTGTAACATAATATTCTAATTATCTTTTTCTTTTATCGTTGTTTGATTTTCTACTGCTCATTCCAAAGTTAGGAGACAAATCTCTTTTACCATAAATTTCGCCTTTACAAATCCAAACCTTTATTCCAATTAAACCGTAAGTTGTTAATGCTTCGGAAAGAGAATAGTCAACGTCTGCACGAAGTGTGTGAAGTGGAATTCTTCCGTCTTTATACATCTCACTCCTTGCCATTTCAGCACCGTTTAACCTACCAGAAATTTTAACTTTTATACCTTCTGCACCCATTCTCATGGTGGAAGCAATAGACATTTTAATTGCTCTTCTAAAAGAAATTCTTGCTTCAATTTGTCTAGCTATACTGTCTCCAACTAATTTTGCATCTAATTCCGGTCTCTTTATTTCAAAAATATTAATCTGCACCTCTTTGGCAGTAAGTTTTTTCAACTCTTCTTTAAGCTTATCTACTTCAGATCCTGCTTTACCAATGATTACACCTGGCCTTGCAGTGTTAATAGTTATAGTAATTAACTTTAAAGTTCGTTCAATGATAATTTTAGAGATACTCGCTTTCTGTAATCTTACATTTAAGTACTTTCTAATTTTCTCATCTTCTACCAACTTAGCAGAATAATCTCTTCCTCCATACCAGTTGGAATCCCAACCTTTAATGAAACCTAATCTATTACCTATAGGGTTTGTTTTTTGTCCCATGCTTTATGTTTAAGCTTTATCAATTATTAATGTAACGTGATTAGATCTTTTTCTAATCCTATGAGCTCTTCCCTGAGGAGCAGCTTGAATTCTTTTTAACATTCTGGCACTATCAACATTGATACTTTTAACTACCAAATTTGATGATGTTGCATCTTCTCCATCGTTCTTTTGCTCCCAATTATTAATTGCTGACAAAAGAAGCTTTTCTAAATTTCTAGAGGCATGCTTTGGACTAAATTTTAAAATATTTAGAGCCTTATATACGTCTTCACCACGTACTAAATCAGCTACTAATCTCATCTTTCTTGGAGATGTAGGACAACTGTTTAACTTGGCCAAAGCTTGAGTTTTTCTCGACTCTTTTATTTTTTCTGAACTATTTCTTTTTCTTGCACCCATATCTAAGTTTTTAAAACTTTAATTATTTTCTCTTCCCTCCGTGGCCTCTAAAGTTTCTTGTTGGAGCAAATTCTCCTAACTTGTGACCAACCATATTTTCCGTTACAAATACTGGGATAAATTTCATTCCATTATAAACGGCAATAGTTAGGTTTACAAAATCTGGAGTAATTGTTGAAGCTCTTGACCATGTTTTAATAACAGTTTTCTTAGATGACTCCTTAGCCTCTTCAACTCTTTTCATTAATTTATAATGAACAAATGGCGGTTTTTTTAATGATCTAGACATTATTTATTTCTTTTTTCTATCAATGATAAATCTGTTTGAAGATTTAGTTTTACTTCTTGTTTTATAACCTTTTGCTGGAAGACCTTTTCTTGATCTAGGATGACCTCCAGATGATTTTCCTTCTCCTCCACCCATAGGATGATCAACAGGATTCATTACAACACCTCTTACTCTAGGTCTTCTTCCTAACCATCTTTTTCTTCCCGCTTTACCAGAAACTTGAAGACTGTTTTCTGAATTTGATACAGAACCAATTGTAGCAATACATGTAATTAAAACCATTCTAATTTCGCCAGATGGCAGCTTAATAATTGCGTACTTACCATCTCTAGCATTTAGCTGGGCAAAGGAACCTGCACTTCTTGCAATTGCACCACCTCTACCAGGCGTCATTTCAATATTGTGAATTATAGTACCCAATGGAATGTCTTTAAGAAATAATGAATTTCCCAATTCTGGAGATGCTTTAGATCCAGAAAGAACACTTTGACCAACCTTTAATCCATCAGGAGCAAGAATATATCTTTTCTCTCCATCAGCATAATATAATAAAGCAATTCTTGCAGAACGATTAGGGTCATACTCTATAGAGTGAACTTTAGCTGGAACATCGTGCTTATTTCTTTTGAAATCAATAATTCTATACTTTCTTTTGTGACCACCTCCAATATATCTCATGGTCATTTTACCAGAGTTATTTCTACCACCGCTTTTGCTAGTACCTTTAGTTAAAGTCTTTTCTGGCTTACTAGCTGTTACCTCACTGTAATCACTGACAAGTTTGTGTCTTTGCCCTGGTGAAGTCGGTTTAAATTTTTTCAAGCTCATTTTAGTTCTTTTCTAGTCTTTAAATATTTTCGTACAAATCAATAACATCCCCTTCGTGAAGAGTAACAATAGCCTTTTTGAATAATCTATTTCTCTGAAAAGATACTCCTTGGTTTGTATATTTCATTTTTCTCTTGCCACCGCCTTGCTTCAGAGTATTTACCGCTTTCACACTTACACCATAAGCATTCTCAACAGCTTTTTTAATCTGTATTTTATTGGCGTCTGTTTTAACTTCAAATCCATAACGGTTAAGCTTCTCACCTAAATCCGCCATTTTTTCTGTTAATATGGGTTTAATAATAATATTTTCCATAATTAAACTTTAAATAATTTTTCAATTTGACTGAACGCATTTTCCGAAATAATCAGCTTGTGCGAATAAAGTATGTCGTAAGTATTAAGCTTGTCAGCAGTAATCACTTTAGCATTTTTTAAATTTCTAGATGATAAGAAAGTATTTTCATCTTTTTCACTTGTAACAAACAGAGATTTATCGCCATCTATCTTTAGATTTTTAAGAACAGACAGAAAATCTTTAGTTTTTGGAGTTTTAAAAGATAAATCTTCTAAAACTAAGATGCTATCATCTTTAGCTTTGTACGTCAAGGCTGATTTTCTAGCAAGAACTTTTAATTTCTTATTTAGTTTAAAGCTGTAAGATTTTGGTCTTGGACCAAAAACACGACCACCTCCTCTAAATAAAGGATTTTTGATGGAACCTGCTCTTGCAGTTCCTGTACCTTTTTGCTTTTTTATTTTCCTAGTACTACCCGCAATCTCACCTCTTTCTCTAGATTGGTGAGTACCTTGTCTTTGGTTAGCAAGGTACTGTTTCACATCAAGATAAATTGCGTGATCGTTTGGCTCGATGGCAAAAATTTCTTTGGTTAAGGAAACTTTTTTAGCAGTTGCTTTACCTTCTTTATTTAAAACTTTAATTTCCATTATTTCTCAACTATTAAATAAGATCCTTTTGAACCAGGTACTGATCCTTTAACTATTAATAAATTCTTTTCTGGAACTATCTTTAGAACTTGTAGGTTAATCGATTTTACTCTATCGCCTCCCATACGTCCACCCATTTTCATACCCTTGAAAACCCTAGCAGGATAAGAAGCAGCGCCTATAGAACCAGGTGCTCTCATTCGATTGTGCTGACCGTGAGTTGCTTGTCCAACACCTCCAAAATTATGTCTTTTAACAACACCTTGAAAACCTTTACCTTTAGAAGTGCCTACAACATCTACAAATTCACCCTCCTGAAACTGATCTACTGTAACTGAATCCCCAAGATTAACTTCATTTAAACCTTTGAATTCAACAATTTTTCTTTTTGGGGTGCTTTTAGCTTTAGCGAAGTGACCTAGCATAGCCTTAGGAGTGTTTTTCTCCTTTTTGTCTTCAAAGCCTAATTGAACAGATTCATATCCATCCTTTTCTTGCGTTTTTATTTGAGTTACGACACATGGTCCAGCCTCAATAATTGTGCATGGTAAGTTTTTACCCTCGGCACTATAAACGCTAGTCATCCCTATTTTTTTTCCTATGATACCAGCCATTTTGATATTTATATTTATACTTTAATTTCTACATCTACTCCACTTGGAAGCTCTAATTTCATTAGGGCATCTATAGTTTTAGAAGAAGAACTATAGATATCCATTAATCTTTTATACGCACAAAGTTGAAATTGCTCTCTCGATTTTTTATTTACGTGAGGAGATCTCAAAACTGTGTAAATTCTTTTATGAGTTGGAAGTGGAATTGGTCCACTTACAATTGCACCTGTTGTTTTAACTGTCTTAACAATTTTCTCAGCAGACTTGTCAACTAAGTTGTGATCGTATGATTTTAATTTTATTCTTATTCTTTGACTCATAATATTTTTTGTTAAGCAGTTACTTCTCCTTTTGATTTTGCAATTACATCTTCAGAAATACTTTTTGGAGCATCAGA
>CAJIYZ010000082.1 GCA_905181675.1 Bacteroidetes bacterium MED-G20 | reverse complement strand
AGATTCTGTCTTGCCAAATTTAGTGCCATCTGCTTTTTGTACTAACGGAGTAGTTATTGCATAAGCGGAACCTCCATCCATTCTTCTAATTAGTTCTGTTCCAGTAACAATATTTCCCCACTGATCTGAACCACCTAATTGAACAAAGCAATTGTGGTTTTTATACAGCCAATAAAAATCATATCCCTGTACCAATTGATAACTAAATTCTGTAAAAGAAATTCCTGTTTCCAATCGTTTTTTAACAGAGTCTTTAGACATCATATAATTAACAGTAATATGTTTACCCACGTCTCTTATAAAGTCCAAAAAGCTAAAGTTTTTAAACCAATCGTTGTTATTGACAATTACAGCGCTATTTTGGGATTCATCAAAAACAAGAAATCTAGATAACTGTTTTTTAATAGCTGTTATATTTTTATTAAGTTCCTTTTCGTCAAGAAGATTTCTCTCCTTAGATTTTCCAGAGGGATCACCAACCATTCCTGTTGCGCCTCCAACTAAAACATAAGGTTTATGACCGTATCTTTGGAAGTGAACAAGTGTCATTATTTGGACTAAACTTCCTATGTGAAGAGAATCTGAAGTTGGATCAAACCCGATATATCCTGAGATTTTATTCTCTGATAAATACTCTTCAGTTTTTGGCATGATGTCGTGAATCATACCTCTCCATTTCAACTCTTCTACAAAATTCAATTTCAATTCTTATTATTGATAATTAACAAATATATTTGTTTCACATAAATTAAAATCAAAATATTGAATTTAATATTAAAAGGTTAAAAAATAATTAATTAATGATGAAAAATCTCGTCACTGGCGCCACAGGGTTGGTAGGAATGCATATTTTATTAGATCTTTTATCAAAAGGAGAAATAGTAAAAGCAACTTTCACCAAAAACTCTAAACTTGAGAATGTAAAAAAACTTTTTAAGTTTTATAATAAAGAATCTCTGTACAAAGAGATTCAATGGGTTGAAATGGATGTTGAAGACATAATTCAAGTTTTTGAGACAGTAGACGGTGTAGATCATGTTTACCACTGTGCGGCAATAGTTAGTTTTTTAAAAAAAGATCAATCCATGATGTCTAATATCAACATTAAAGGAACTGCAAATATTGTAAATGCTTGCCTAGAATACAAAGTGAAAAAACTAGGTCATATAAGCTCTGTTGCTGCAATAGGAAGAAAAGGAGATGGAGAGTATTCTGAAACAAATAGTTGGGTGGAAAGTAGCGATAATAGTTTCTATGCAATTTCGAAAAGCAAAGCAGAAAACGAGGTTTGGAGAGGGATTCAAGAAGGTCTTCAAGCAGTAATTGTCAATCCAGGAATAATTATTGGTCCATCTACTTGGAATAGATCAAGCACAAATTTATTTAAAAAAATAAGTTCTGGACTTTCGTTTTATCCTACAGGACTCAATGGATTTGTGGATGTAAAAGATGTTTCTAATTCAACTATAGAGCTAATGAAATCATCTTTATGTTCTCAAAGGTATATTTTGGTTGCAGAAAACCTTTCTTATGAATCAGTTTTCAAGACTATTGCCAAATCTTTAAATGTTAAACCGCCTTCAAATGCAGCCTCATTTGGGTTAATGAGTTTGGGATGGAGAATGGAATATTTAAAAAGTTTGGTAACTAGAAAAAGTCCTAAAATCACTAAAGAAACTGCAAGAACTGCCTCACAAAAGAATTTTTACAACAATCAAAAAATAAAAAAACAAATTGGTTATAAGTTTAATTCAATTGAAAATGCTATTGAAAATACGGCAAAATATATTTTAGAATTTAAGTAATGATATTACTTTTTCAATGTCTTTTTTAGAAATGTCTAAATGAGTCACCATTCTTATTCTTCCTTTGCCAAAAGAAACAATAGAAACTCCAAGTTCTTGTAATTTATCCACAAAATTAGCATTTTGAAAACTCTCTTTCATGTAGCCAATTACAATATTGGTTTCTACATCCATTACTTTATCAATCCAAGAGCAATTGCTTAAGGCCTCAGCCAATAAATCAGCATGGTGGTGATCAACTGCAAGTCTTTCAATGTTATTTTCTAAAGCATATATTCCAGCTGCAGCTAGCATACCAACTTGTCTCATGCCCCCGCCAATGACTTTTCTCACTCTTCGTGCTTTGTGAATAAATTCTTTAGAACCAACTAAGACAGATCCAACTGGTGCCCCAAGCCCTTTGGAAAAACAAATTGAAATAGAATCAAATAATGGGCCTATATGGTTTGATTTAACACCTGTTTTAACCAGGGCATTAAAAAGTCTTGCCCCGTCTAGATGAAGTGGTATGTTTTTAGATTTGCAAAACTTGGAAATTCTCTCGATTTCTGCAATTGGGTAGCAAATTCCTCCTCCCCTATTAATTGTATTTTCTAAAGCTACTAAACTAGTTACTGGGTAATGGATGTCATCAGGATTTATATTGTCTATTATTTCTTCTAAGTAAACGATGCCACTATCTCTGTTTATTAACCTTGCAGAAGCTCCAGAATTTCTTGCAATTCCACCACCTTCATAATTATAAATATGGGCCTCACTACTGCATATTACTTCATCTCCAGGACGTAAATAAACCATTAAAGCAATTTGATTAGTCATTGTTCCAGAAGAACAAAATAGACCAGCTTGGTGACCAAACATTTTAGCAGTTTTATCTTCTAATTCTCTAACAGTAGGATCATCTTGAAAGACGTCGTCTCCAAGAGATGCATCCATCATAAAAGTCTTCATTTTTTTGGAAGGCTTGGTTACTGTATCGCTTCTTAAATCAATCATGTTTTAAAACTTAATGCATTATTTTAAAAATCATTTCTTTCAATATTTCTTCATGTGAGGTGTTTTGAGCAAAAACTCCTTTACTCATTAAATCATAGTGTCTTAATTGTGATAATATCTGAGCTAACTTAGATTTGGAATAAAAGTTAGAAGCTTGTTTGTATTGTTTTAGAAAAAATGGATGAACTCCAATCTTTCCAGCCAGTTGGCTATCTCCCATATTGTCTTTATAAAAATGAAATTTCATTAATTTAGTAAAGAAACCATAGAGGTGACCTATAGTAACAACAATTGGATGATTTTTACTATTCTTCCCAAAATGGTAAGCTATGAAACCCGCCTTTTGAATATTCATAGCAGCTATGGCATCGGTTAACTCAAAAAGGTTGTAGTCTTTAGAAAATCCAATATGTTTTTGAACCATATCAGCATCTACTTTTTGAGAATCTTTGTTAAGTAATTTTAGTTTCTGAATATTTTTTTCAATTTCAGACAAGTCGTTTCCTAAAAATTCAGAAAGTAAAACAATTGCTTGAGAATCTATAGGAAGGTTGTTATTTTTAGCACAGTTAAGAATCCAATCTGGAAGTTGGTAATCTTTGACCAATTCTAAGTCAAATAAAAAATTGCTTTTAGATAGAAGTTTACCAATTGATTTTCTTTTATCTATTTTTTTTCCTTTAAAACAAAAAACCAAAATAGTTGTGGGCACTGGATTTTTAAAATATTGTTCAAACTGACCTAAGCTCCTATTGAGATGCTGGGCTTCCCTAACAATTACCAATTGATGAGATGCCATTACGGGATATCTTTTGGAAATATCTAAAATAGAATCAACGCTAGAGTCTTTTCCATATAAAATTGTTTGGTTAAAGTCCTTTTCAGACTCTTGCAAAACAGAATCTATCATTTTGTCTGTTATCTTGTCAATAAAATAGCTGTTTTCACCATTTAGGAAGTAAATTGGCAGATAAGTTCTGTTTTCAATAGATTTTATGATTTCTTTAAAATTCAATTCTTTAAATTTATAAAATATGGACAATTCATTTTCACTTAAAACTAAGTTAGTTAATTCGAAAGAATATCTATTTGACGAGCTCAGAAAAAAATGGATATTATCAACACCTGAAGAATTGGTAAGACAACGATTTTGGAAATACTTAAACTTAGAAAAAAACTATCCGAAAAGTTTAATTGCCATAGAAAAAAAAATTGTAATTAATGGTTTAAATAAAAGGTTTGATTTACTAGTGTTTGACAATCTTGGTAAGCCAAATATTATTATTGAATGTAAATCTCCAAAAGTAAAAATTGACCAAAGCACGTTGGACCAAGTTTTGTCCTATCAAAATAAAGTAGCTGCAGATTTTATTGTTCTTACTAACGGTTTAAAAACATATTGTATAAAAATTGATTTACAATTAAAGAAAGTTAGCTACATAAAGGATATTCCAGAATATAGCATAAAATAGACAAATGTGTTTTGTCAACTTCACTCTGTTAAAAGTAATTAAGAAATATAATTGAATCGTGGTAAATTGTAGTTATTTTTACTTTGAATAATTTAAATTTTATAATGAGAAAAATTACAATCATCCTTCTTGTGAATTTATTTATGTTTTCAGTACTTGGAAATTTGCATAGCCAAAGTCAGGTAATTGAAAAGTGTGGATTTGACCACCAGAGAAGTATTCTTCTACAAGACTCTAATTACTTAAAACTAGAGATAGATGCAGAGCAAAAAATAGCTCAATATATTTCTCAAACCCAACTAAGGTCTTCAAGTAGCATTTACACAATTCCTGTGGTTGTTCATGTTCTCCATTTGGGGGAATCTGTTGGAGTTGGAACCAATATTTCAGATGCTCAGATTCAAAGTGCCATAACTAATTTAAATGATGTCTATCGTGGCCAAACAGTTGGAAGTCCTGTAGATTTTGAAATTGAATTTGCTCTTGCGCAGCAAGACCCAAACTGCATAGCTCACTCTGGAATAAATAGAATAAATGCGAGTTCTGTCCCAAATTACTCAACAGGTGGTGTAGATTACTATGGAGATGGTGGTGAAGCTGATCAGGATGTTTTAAAAAACTTAAGTAGGTGGCCAGAAACTGAATATTTTAATATTTGGATAGTTAGCGAAATAGAGAATAATAATGGTGGGTTTGGAATCCAAGGATATGCCAATTTTTTTACCGGTTCTGCACTGGAAGGTTCTGTGATGATGGCCTCTGTTTTTGGTTATGATCCTAATAACAGCCAATCTTCTTTTAACTTAAATGCTCCTAGAGACAACTCAACTGTTATACATGAATTTGGACATTACCTACATCTTCACCATACATTTAAAGGCGATGGAGATGCTAACAATGATGGTTTAGGAGATGCTTGTCCGGGAGATGTGACAATTGGCGTGGATAGCGATGGGTGTTTAGATACAGAGCCACACAAAAGATATACCAGCCAATGTAAATCTGGATTTTTAAATGATTGTACTGGTGCTACATTTGGGGATAATACTGCTAAAAACTTTATGTCTTATGCGTCCTGTCAAGACAGATTAACCTCCGATCAAAAAACAAGATCTAGAGCAATGCTAGCAACTAGTGGAATTAGTTTAATTTATTCAAAAGGAGATGAAACACCTTTGAGCCTTTCTGGAACAATTTCTAATGCCAATTGCATCCCGCAAAGTTCTTTTACAGCAACAAATGGTGGTTATG
>CAJIYZ010000081.1 GCA_905181675.1 Bacteroidetes bacterium MED-G20 | reverse complement strand
CAATAGAGAATTTACCGTCAATATCTGATGTAGTTCCTTTTTCTGTCCCCTTGACCTGAACAGTAGCAAAAGGAATTCCTAGACCATTGGCTTCATCCTTAATATTTCCAGTGATTTTACTTGTTTGACCAATAAATGAAATACTTGCAAAGGCAAATAATAGGAGTAAAATTTTATTGTTCGTTATGTACATATATAATTTTTAGCACTAATTTATAAAAAAAATAAAAACAAAATTTAGCTTATGGTAATAAATACATAAACTCTTTATTTTTATTAAATATTAAACATATACTATATATATAGTGTATACAATGAATATTTTTCTTATCTTTTTAACAATAAATTAACAAACCATAAAAAAATGAGAAAATTAATAACAATTTTAATGATGGGAACTTGTACATTATTGTATGGGCAATCCCAGAACATTTCTGGTCTTGTTTCGGATGACGGAGGAGCTTTTTTACCTGGAGTTAGCGTAAAGTTGAAAGGAACAAACTCTGGAACCGTAACAAACGGGGATGGTAAATACTTAATTGAATCAGATGCTAATGGGACATTAGTATTTTCATTTGTTGGGTATAAAACACAAGAAATAGCCATTCAGGGTAAAACTTCATTAAATGTCACTATGACAGAAGGTATTATAATGGACGAAGTCGTTGTTACCGCTTTAGGAATTTCAAGAGATAAGAAATCCTTGGGGTATGCAACTCAAACTATTGACGGTGATAATCTAGCAACCATGAAAGATGTGAACTTCATGAGTTCTCTCTCTGGACAAGTAGCAGGAGCACAAATAAAAAATAGTGGAACTATGGGAGGGTCAGCTAATGTTATTATTAGAGGTTACTCTTCAATTGATGGAAATAATCAACCATTATACGTTGTAGATGGAATACCAATAAATAACGATATTTCCAATGGAACTGACCAACAAACTGGTAGAGGTGGATTTGATTATGGTAATGCAGCTATGGATATTAATCCCCAAGATATTGCCTCAATTTCAGTACTGAAAGGTGCAGCAGCATCAGCACTTTATGGTGCTAGAGCAGCAAATGGAGTAATATTAGTTACTACTAAAAGAGGAACTAAAGGCAAAAAAGGTATTGGAGTAACAGTTACTCATAATACTACTGTTGGTAAAATAAATAAAAACACCATGCCAACATATCAGAATGAATATGGTTCGGGATATGGTAAGTTTTATGGTCCAGATACATCTTTTAATGGGGTTGTAACTAATGGATACATTGAAAATATTGATTTAAATGGTGATGGAATTGATGATGCTTTGGCTAATCCAATGGGAGAAGATGCTTCTTATGGAGCACCATTTTCTAGTGTTGACGAACTTTTGACATGGGAATCTATTCATCCAGAACTTTCAACATATTTGCAGAATAGACCTTTTCAAGCTTCTGCACATAACCCAACTACGTTTTATGAAACTTCTGTTATGACAACTAACGCAGTTTCTTTAGATGGAGCTAGCGATAAGGGTTCTTATAGATTTTCTGTAAGTGATATGTTTACTAAAGGAGTACTTCCAAATAGTGAGTTACGAAAGAATAACGCTTCTCTTAATGTTAGTTATGATTTAAGTGATAAGTTGAAGTTTAGCTCCTCTATGCAGTATGTTAAAAACCAAGGAAAAGGAAGATTTGGAACAGGTTATGACAACAATAATGTTAACCAATCTTTCAGACAATGGTACGACGTTGCTGTTGATATGGAAGGTCAAAAAGCAGCGTATGAACTAAACGGAAATAATCTTTCATGGAATGCATACGGATTTTCTTCTCCGGAAGCTACAAGAGCAGATCCACATTATTTTGACAACCCATATTGGATGAGAAACAACAACTATTCTTCAGATTCTCGAGATAGATTTATTGGAAACATGGTTTTAAACTATGAAATAAATGACTGGTTAAATGTAATGGGAAGAGTTACTAACGATAACTACAGTGAGCTTAGAGAAGAAAGAATTGGATCTCAGTCTGTAGATGTTGCGAAATATAGTAAGTACACCAAAACTTTTTTTGAAAGAAATTATGATTTATACTTAAATTTTGATAAAGATTTAAACGATAAATTAAATTTATTTGGAATGGTAGGAACTAACATACGTAGGTCTGCAGTTAATATAACTGATGGTCAAACCAACGGTGGATTAGTTGTACCAGGAGTTTATTCGTTCAGTAATAGTATTAACACACCAGAAGCTGCTAGCGAAACGGATGCTGCAAGAGCTGTTGATGGTTACTTAGGAAGAGCAACCTTGGCTTATGATAGGTTTTTATACTTAGATATTTCGGCTAGATACGATGTTAGTTCTACATTACCAGTTGAGAATAATTCATTTTTCTACCCTGCAGCAACTGCGAGTTTAATTTATTCTGAATTATTTGATATTAACGGAATGGACTTTGGTAAATTGAGATTAAATTATGCTCAAGTAGGTAACGATGCTCCTATGCAGAGATTACAAAACATTTATTCAATGGGAACTGCATTTGGATCTTCCACCTTGGCAAGTGCTCCAAATACTGGTTACAATAGTAATTTACTACCTGAAAATACTACGAGTCTAGAGCTTGGGTTTGAAAATAAATTCTTTAATAATAAGCTTGGGTTAGATTTAACTTTTTATAGTGCTACTACTGATAACCAAATATTAGCTGTGAGACCTTCATCCTCATCAGGCACTTATTTTCAGTACGTTAATGCTGGTAAAGTACAAAATAGGGGAGTTGAATTACAACTTTATGCCAATGTAGTTAAGTCAGGAGAATTTAGTTGGGACACTAGAATTAACTGGGCTAGAAATAGAAATAAAGTTCTTGAACTAACTGGAAACTTAGAAACATACCAATTAGGATCTTTTCAAGGAGGAGTTACTGTTGAGGCAACTATAGGAGAGTCCTATGGAGCAATCAAAGGAACTGACTTTGTATATCATAATGGAGAGAAAATTGTTGTTAATCACCCATCTGCAGCAAGAGGAGGAATGGTTTATGGAAAAACTGCTTCAACTGGAATAATTGGAAATATAATGCCAGACTGGACAGGTGGATGGACAAATACCTTCACTTACAAAAACCTTACTGCTAGCGCATTAATAGATATTCAATGGGGAGGAGATTTTTTTTCCCTAGACACATGGTACGGGTATGGAACTGGAATATATGCTGACCAGGCAGGAAATAATGCTGAAGGGTTAGAAGCAAGAGAGTCGATTGCCAATGGTGGTGGTCTTTCTATTGATGGTGTTGTTGCGGCTGAAGATCTTGACGGAAATTATATTTTAGATGCTGATGGAAACTTTACTTCAGATGGAACAGCCAACACAGTGAATGGTTTTGTAGGGGATTACAACAACTATTCTGGTTGGAAAAATGCTCCAAACTCAATGCATGTGTATGATGCTACTTATATTAAGTTAAGACAGCTAACAATTTCTTATTCACTGCCAAGCACTATGTTCTCTGGAAAAGGGTTTCAAGGGATTGACATTGGGATAATGGCAAGAAATCTAGCTATTCTTTACAAAAAGAGTCCACATACAGATCCTGAAGCAGGATTAAGTGCTGGAAATATTCAAGGGTACCAATCAGGAGCATATCCTGCCGTTAGAGAGTTGGGATTAAACGTAACATTTAAATTTTAAGAAAATGAAATCAATAATTAATTATAGTTTAGTAATATTCCTGCTAATTTCAGTAGGATGTACAAAGGATATTGATCAATTCAATAACAATGACAAATCTCCAACTACAGTACCAGCAAACGCATTGTTTGCCAATGCAACTGTTGAGTTAATGGATTATTTGGCAAGCCCTAATGTAAACGTGAATACGTTTAGATTATGGTCACAACACTGGACTCAGTCAACTTACACGGACGAGTCTAATTTCCAGCTTATTAATAGAAATATTAATGGTGAAGTTATGGAAAGAATGTATGCTAGAGTATTAAGAGACGTTAAAGAATGTAGAGGGTTTGTTAATTCAAATGTAACCAATTCGGAATCGTTAAAAAATACGCAATTAGCTGTTTTAGATGTTCTCGAAGTTTGTGCATATTCTATTTTAGTAGATATTTTTAACGATGTACCTTACAGTCAGGCCTTGATGGGTGTCGATAACCTATCTCCGATTTATGACGATGCTAATACAATTTATTCGTCATTAGCAACTTCATTAGATGGAGCTATAACCACTCTTTCGGGAAGTTCTGATATGGGTGATTTTGCAGGGTCAGATTTGATTTATGCAGGTAGTACTTCTCATTGGGCAATGTTAGCTAATTCTTTGAAATTGAGAATTGCTATGAGAATGGCTGATATTAGCGGAAGTGGTAGTCGAGCAATAGCGGAAGCAGCTGCATCAGGGGTTTTTGCATCTAACGATGACCATGCCTATATTTTGTACCAGTCTTCAACACCTAATACCAACCCCTTATGGGAAGATTTAGTTCAAAGTGGAAGAACTGATTTCTTAGCTTCTGTCACCTTAACAGAAATAATGAATTCAACCAACGATCCTCGACGAGCTATTTATTTTAGAAACCTTGACTCATTAGGTAATGTCACATCTCCAGCTGAACATGGGTTAGACGGTGCTTATGCTGATTTTTCTCAGCCTGGAAATATTTTAGAAGACCCTACACACCCAGGTATATTACTTTCTTATGCTGAAGTTTGCTTTCATTTAGCAGATGCAGCAAATAGAGGATGGAGTGTTGGTGGCGATGCGGCTACTCATTATGCTAATGGAGTTTCTGCTTCAATGCTTCAATGGGGAAGTGACCAAGCTTCCGCAGATGCTTTTTTATTAGAGACAGACGTAGCCTGGGATGCTTCAATGGCAGATCAAAGGATAGGAACTCAAAAATGGGTTGCTATGTATGATCAAGGATTGGAAGCATGGTGTACTTGGAAAATGTACGATTACCCAACAATGGGAGTTGCAGCTCAAGCAGGTACAATTACGCCAACTAGATATAATTATAGTGTTGATGAATATTCTGTTAACTCTATTAACACCTCAGCTGCTAATGGTGGAAGTGATTTAACTACTGACAGGGTTTTTTGGGATGTAGATTAAATAAATCAACTAAACTTAATGATTATAAAAGCCCCTTCATGGGGCTTTTATAATTACATGTCTTTATGGATATGCCTTAAAGTAGATTTAATTCTCTTGTCACTACAAGTAAGACAAAAGGATACTATTCAAAGAAAAATTAGCATAATAAATAGATTATTTTTTCTAAAAATATTAGATTAATTCAAAATACAATTAATCAAGATGGTTTATATAAATATCTCATTCTTCAGAACCGTTTTTTGACTTTCGATATAAGTATGAATTAAAAATGTTTCTTTTAGCAAAACGCATTTGTTTATCTGAGTTAACGAACCTTTGGAATACTCGTTTAGTAACACCAAAATATTCATAAGCAGTTCCATCGGTAAAAGTAATTTCTAATAACAATCCTTTGTGTTGAAAATCATCAAAACCAGATTTAGTACTTGTTTCAATGTACTG
>CAJIYZ010000080.1 GCA_905181675.1 Bacteroidetes bacterium MED-G20 | reverse complement strand
TACTAGAGCATTCACCTTATTGCGAAAGAGACATGAGAATTCCTAGTAAACTAGAAACCTTTGATGAAAAAGGAGAATTCTTGATTAAAATCAAAAAAGAAGGATTTTTATACGATTACATTTACGGATCGCATCCATTTGATGTAGTTGGTTGGGATGGATACAATTATCCTTATGCATTTTCTATATACGATTTTGAACCAATTACAGGAAGAGTTCATCAACCACCTCCTGTTCACCAAACTTTTGAAACACCTGCTTTTGTAATATGCTCGTTTTGCCCTAGAATGTACGATTATCATCCGGAAGCTATTCCAGCTCCATACAACCATAGCAATATAGATTCTGACGAGGTTCTTTATTATGTAGATGGTGACTTTATGAGCAGAAACGATGTTGAAATAGGGCAAATAACCTTGCATCCTTCCGGTATACCGCATGGACCGCATCCCGGAGCATACGAAAGAAGTATTGGAAAAAAATCTACAGCAGAATTGGCAGTAATGGTAGATACCTTTAAACCGCTTAAGCTGACAGAGCAAGCGTTAGCAATTGAAATTAAGCAATATTATAAATCTTGGATGCATTAGTTTTAAAATCTACATGAAAAACGAATTAAAAAATACCGAATATGGCCTAGAAAAAATCTTTAAAGATGCCAAAGATTTTCTGCCGCTTTTAGGAACAGATTATATTGAATTCTATGTTGGGAACGCGAAACAAGCAGCGCATTTTTATAAGACAGCATTTGGATTTCAGTCACTTGCTTATGCAGGACTAGAAACAGGACTGAAGGATCGTGTGTCATACGTGTTAAAACAAGATAAAATTAAATTTGTTCTTACCACAGCTTTAAATAGCAACTCTGAAATTGGGGAACATGTAAAGAAGCATGGAGATGGAGTGAAAGTAATTGCTCTTTGGGTGGATGACGCTCAAAAATCTTATAATGAAACAATTAAACGAGGAGCTAAATCCTATTTGAAGCCAGTTAAAGAAAGTGATGATTATGGAGAGGTAATAAAATCTGGGATTTATACTTATGGAGAAACTGTTCATTTATTTATTGAACGTAAAAATTATACTGGTGATTTTCTACCTGGATTTACAAAATGGAATTCCGACTACAACCCTAAGTCTGTAGGTTTGAAATTTGTAGATCACATGGTTGGAAATGTAGGGTGGGGAGAAATGAATACTTGGGTCAAGTGGTATGAAGAAGTTATGGGATTTGTAAACTTCTTATCTTTTGACGACAAACAGATTCATACTGAATATTCAGCACTAATGAGTAAAGTGATGAGTAATGGGAATGGTAGAATTAAATTTCCTTTAAATGAACCAGCCAAAGGCAAAAAGAGATCTCAAATTGAAGAATATTTAGATTTCTATGAAACTCCAGGTGTTCAACATATTGCCATTGCAACAGATAATATTATTCAAACTGTAAGAGAATTAAGAGTAAGAGGCGTTGAGTTTCTATCAGCTCCACCAAAAGAATATTATTCTGCTATTCCTACAAGGCTTGGGGAGCACATGAAAAAAATGAATGAGAATATTGATGAGCTTGAAGAATTAGCAATTTTAGTGGATGCAGATGAAGAAGGTTATCTTTTACAAATTTTCACCAAGCCTGTTGAAGATAGACCTACCTTGTTCTTTGAAATCATTCAGAGAATGGGAGCTAAGGGGTTTGGTGCAGGAAATTTTAAAGCATTGTTTGAATCTATTGAAAGAGAACAAGAAAGCAGAGGAACATTATAAGATAAATGGACAACAAATTAAATAAGGATACTTTAAAAGCTCTTTCTGACAAAGGGCTAAATACGGATGTCTACTTAGAAGGTATTCAGAGTGCTAAACCACTAACCTATTGGGATTATATTCAACCAGAAGCGTTGTTGAACCTGCAAGTTCAAAGAACAGACCTTCCAGATGAAATGGTTTTTATTGTTTACCATCAAATTAATGAGCTGCTATTTAAAATGATTCTATGGGAAATTGAACAATTGGCGTTCTGTAAAAAGCTAACCTCCAAATTTTTTGCTGAAAGACTAGAAAGAATTAGTCGATACTTTGACATGTTGTGTAGTTCATTTAGAATCATGAAAGATGGAATGGAGCTAGAGCAATATATGAAGTTTAGAAAAACATTAGCTCCTGCAAGCGGATTTCAAAGTGCACAATATAGAATGATAGAGTTTGCTAGTACGGACCTGATAAACTTAATCGACTATAGGTTTAGAAAGACAATTAATAGAAATACACCATTTCAGCATGCTTTTGAACATTTATATTGGCAAGCAGCTGGTAAAAATCATGAAACCGGTGAAAAAAGCCCGATGATTTATCTTTTTGAAGAAAAATATTTAGACGATTTTATTGGTTTTATGAAAAAATACAACAATAAAAATCTATGGTGTCTTTATGACAATCTTCCTGAAAAGGAAAAAAGAAATTTAGAACTTTTAAATTCTATGAGACATTTTGACCACACTGTAAATGTGAAATGGGTTATGGAGCATTACAACACCGCTTCAAAATATTTAGATGGTGCACAAAAAGCAGAAAAAGCTACTGGTGGTAGTGATTGGAAGAAATATATGCATCCTCGGTATCAAAAAAGAACATTTTTCCCAAAGTTATGGACCAAAGATGAAAATGATAATTGGGGTAAACAAAACTTAGAAAGTCATGAAATACTTAGTAATTTTAACAAATTAGATATTTGAGTTATGGAAAATGAAAAAAAACTAGAACAATTTCAGGGAAAAATTGATGCCAATATCAAAATAGAGCCAAAAGATTGGATGCCTGAAAAGTATAGACAGACTTTAATCCGTCAAATATCTCAGCATGCTCATTCTGAGATTATTGGAATGCAACCCGAAGGGAATTGGCTAACAAGAGCTCCAAGTTTGAGAGCAAAGAAAATTTTAATGGCTAAAATTCAAGATGAAGCAGGCCATGGTCTTTATTTGTACTGCGCAGCAGAAACTCTTGGTGTAAAAAGAGAACAATTTTTAGAATGGCTTCATGAAGGAAAGGCAAAATATTCTAGTGTTTTTAATTATCCTACTCTCACATGGGCAGACATGGGTGCAGTTGGGTGGCTAGTAGATGGTGCAGCAATTGTAAACCAAGTTTCCCTTCAAGGCACATCCTATGGACCATACGCTAGAGCTATGGTGAAAATATGTATGGAAGAAAGCTTTCACCAAAGGCAGGGTTTTGAGATAATGGTTGAATTAGCAAAAGGAACTAAGGAACAAAAACAAATGGCACAAGATGCTTTGAATAGGTGGTGGTGGCCCTCCATTATGATGTTTGGACCCCATGATTCTGAAAGTGCTCATTCAAACCAATCTTTAAAATGGAAAATTAAAAGAGCATCTAATGATGAGCTAAGACAGAGCTACATAGATAAAACTATTGAACAAGGTCATCATTTAGGACTAACTTTTCCTGACCCAAATCTAAAATTTAATGAAACAACTAAACATTATGATTATTCTCCTATCGATTGGGACGAATTTTGGAATGTTGTTAAAGGCAATGGTGCAGGGAATAAACTTAGATTAAAACATCATATAAAAGCGCATGAAGATGGGAAATGGGTCAGAGAGGCAGCAAAATCATATTCTAAAAAAATGAATCTTTCAAAAAAAATAGCTTAAATGAGTAGTGACGACCAAGGGATATTATGGGAAGTGTTTATTCAAGTTAAAGCAGGTAGACCATACAAACATATTGGCAGTTTACACGCATATGATAAGGAAATGGCTATGAAATCGGCTAGAGACCTATACACTAGAAGAAATGAAGGTAATGGGATTTGGATTGTTAAGGCCGAAGATATTATTTCTTCTGAAGCTAGCGACGGTGAAGCATTTTTTGACCCTTCTAATGACAAAGTTTACAGACATCCAACATTTTATAAAATCCCAGACGGGGTAAAGCATATTTAATGAAAAATGAACTTATAGATTATTGTTTAAGATTGGGTGATTCGTCTCTAATATTGAGTCACAGAATTGCTGAATACTGTAGTAAAGCTCCTATTCTAGAGGAGGATCTAGCCATTACCAATGTGGGTTTGGACTTGCTTGGACAAGCAGAAAACTTCCTTACTTATGCTGCTGAATTAAAAGGCGATACTACAGCTGACCTTCTTACTTTTAAAAGAAGAGAAGGAGATTTTAGATGTTTACATTTAGTTCAGACCCCAAATACAGACTTTGCATTTATTCTTGCAAGACAGTTTCTTATGGATTGTTACCACCAGATACTTTTCAGCAAACTTATAAGTAGTGAGGATGAAACAATTTTAGGAATCTCAAAAAAAGCTATTAAAGAAGTAAACTACCATTTAGACAGAAGCAATGACTGGATAAAAAGGCTTGGCTTAGGAACTACAGAAAGTAATGAAAGGTTACAAAATGCGGTAAACGATCTATGGATGTACACAGACGAACTATTTATTGACAATTCTACAGATATTGCAATGAATAAAAATAAAATTGCCCCACTAAGTAGTAACCTTAAAAGTGATTGGTTAGAGATGGTAGAATCTGCTTTAAAATTTTCAGAGATTAAGATTCCTCAAGAAATTCGTTATTCCTTAAGATATGGTAAAGATGGGTTTCATACGGAATATCTAGGATTTATTTTAGCAGAAATGCAGCACTTGCCTCTCCTCTATCCAGATGCTACTTGGTAGAATAAACACTTTATGAAAGTTAAGTTATCAGCAGTAATAATAACGTATAATGAAGAAGAAAATATTGAAAGGTGTATCAGTTCTCTCCAAGGGGTTGTTGAAGAAATTATTGTAGTTGATTCTTTTAGCTCTGACAAAACAATTAAAATAGCAAAATCTAAAGGTGCAATTGTTTTTCAAAATAAATTTACAGGACATATTCAACAGAAAAATTTTGCAATTACTAAGGCTAATCATAAGTATGTATTATCATTGGATGCAGACGAGTGTTTGTCAAAAGATCTAAAAGAAAGTATTCTTAAGACAAAAAACAACTGGGTTTACGATGGTTATTCATTCAATCGTTTAACAAATTATTGCGGGCAGTGGATAAGGTATTGTGGTTGGTATCCAGATAGAAAGTTGAGATTATGGGATTCCTCAAAAGGGTCTTGGCAGGGACAAAATCCGCATGATGAGTTTAAGCTTCACAATATATCTACCCGTAGTTTTTTAAAAGGAGATCTTTTACATTATAGCATAGCAAATATTGAAGAGCACTTATTGGTAATTGAGAAATTTTCTACAATTGCTGCTAAAGAAATGTATTCCAAAGGGACTAAACTTCCACAACTTAGGTCTTTGGGACATCCAATTTTTAAATTTATTAAACAATATATTGTAAAGCTTGGGGTTTTGGATGGCAGAAATGGCTTTAGAATCTGTTATAATTCTGCTTATTCTACACATCTTAAATATAAAAAGCTAGCAAAATTATATGAAAAAAACACTTAAGGTTCTTCATATCTCTTCAGCTTTATCATGGAGAGGAGGAGAACAACAAATAGTTAATTTAATTGATGGGCTTAATTTGATAAATGACAATATAGACCAGATGATTTTCTGTGCAAGAGAAAGTGCTATTGAAAAATACTCAATCTCTCATCAAATTAGTTTTAAATCGGCCAAAAAAAAATCTGCAATTGATTTGTTTTATCTTACAGCTTTATCAAGAGTTATTAAAAGCTATCAGCCAGACATTATTCATGTTCACGATAGTCATGCACATACAGCATGTGTTTTGGCACATATATTTATATTTTCAAAAATCCCCATTGTTCTACATAGAAGAGTAGACTTTTCTATAGGAAAATCTTTTTTTTCAAATTACAAGTACAATTATTCTGCTATAAAAAGAATAATTACAGTTTCAAAAGCTATTAAAAATATCATAAAGCCGAAGGTAAAAGCCCCAATAGATGTAATTTATTCAAGTTGGAGAAAATCATTTCTTGATGAATCTAAAGCAATTAACCTTAGAGAAGAATTGGGAATACCAAAATCAACACAGCTAATAGGTAATATAGCTGCATTGACTGACCATAAAGATTATCAAACTTTTGTTAAAACAGCAGCTCTTATAATAAAAAAAGATTTAAACATTCATTTTATTATAACAGGAGATGGGGAGCTTAAAGAACAAATTAAAAGTCAAATAAGTTCCTTAAATTTAGAAGAAAACATTCATCTTCTTGGTTTCAGAGAGGATGTTCCTGAAATTATGAAAAACCTTGACATTTTCTTTATGCCGTCTAAAATGGAGGGCTTAGGCTCTATATTGTATTTAGCATTTGGCTGTAAAATTCCAGTTGTATCAACAAATGCTGGGGGAATCCCTGAATTAGTTAAAGACAAGGAGACTGGTTATACTTGTGAAATAGGCAACTCTCAAGAATTAAGTCAGTGCCTTATTATGGTTTTGAAACAAGATAATAATACTGTAATAGACAATGCTTATCAGGTTGCGTTATCAAACCTCCACGTACATATGGCACAAGCTAATCACAATTTATATCTAGATTTAATAAGAAAATAATTATGAAATATAACTTGAGTGAAATAACAGAGCTTATAAAAAATAGAAGAACTATATATCCAAAGTTCTACAGTTCAAGGAAAGTTCATAAAGAAATTATAGAGCACTTAATAAGAAATGCTACTTGGGCACCAACACACGGAAATACACAACCTTGGAGATTTAAGGTATATAGAGAAAATAGCAGAATACAATTAAGTGAACAACTTGGAGAACTTTATAAAAAATTAACTCCTAAAAATTTATACAAAGAGGAAAAATTAAATAAAATTGTGGGAAGACCTCTTCTTTCTTCTGTGGCAATTATTGTATGTATGAAAAGAGGAGATAATGAGAAAATTCCAGAGATTGAAGAAGTAGAAGCTGTAGCATGTGCTATCCAAAACATGTGTCTAACAGCTACAGCTTACGGATTGGGATCATTTTGGTCAAGTCCAAAAATTATGTACTCTCAGGAAATGAATTCCTATCTTAATTTAAGAACACAAGATAAGTGTTTGGGTATTTTATACCTTGGCTATACCACTATGGATTGGCCAAAAGGCCAAAGAAAACCCATAGAATATTTGACGGATTGGAATGATTAAAATAAAATAAATGGACCAACTAGATGAAGGGCTGATTAAATTAGTTAATCATAAAGATCACCCGACTAATAAAGCTTTTAAGGTTTTTTTCTTTTATAAAAAACAAGAAGCTGAGTATTTTAAAAAACTACTATTAAAGGAAAATATTCACTTTGAATATGGAGATGAGCCCAATAGAAGAGGAGAAATATTTTTATTTGGCATAAGAAAAACTGATAATCAAAAAGCACTTAAACTTAATTACCAAACAATTGGCGAATTCAGATCTCCATTTATTTCTCAGTCTTGGGCTCAATATACTGTAATAATATTAAGTTTTTTAATCGTTGTTTTTGCTATAATTTCCTTCTACCAAAACAAATAGGAATTGAAAATAAAAGCACTTATAATATTATTATTTTTTATAGCTAGCTCTAGTTTTGTAGCTCAAAAAAATGATGAAAAAAATAGAAAAGTAGGCTTCTTAGTAGGGACCTTAGTGCCAATTAATTATTTTGGAGTTGGAGGTCTAGAAGTCTCTGAAAATAATTCTAGTATTTCAATAAATAACAAATTAGGCTATAACTTTGGGATGTTATTAAAAACTGATTACTCGAAAAAAATAAGTCTAGAAACTGGAATAATTTTTTGTCAAAGGAATTTTAAGTTAATTGGCGCAAGTTCCAACCAAGCCAGTATTTTAAGAGACACTAGTAGTTTTGGATATATTAATTATTCTTCACCAATAAAGGGAATAATTTATGTTCAGTTAAGCAAAGATTTATTTATGAGAAACTCCATTGGTTTTAACATTGACTACTATGCATCTGCTGTAGCTAGTAAAGGAGTGAATTCCCGTATACACCATCATTCTGAAAGGGCAAGATGGATAAATGGGTCTTTAAGTGGGGAGCTTGGGATAGAAAAAAGAAGTAGTAAAATTGGTATTTTTTATTTAGGGGCAGCTGTAAATATCCCAATATCATCTATTGCCGTAACCAGATTAAGGTTTTATTACGATGATCAACTATATGATAGTTATGGACCGGAAGAGTTAAGGGGGAACTTTTTTGGGATTAAATTAAAATACTATCTGCCTGTGGATATGGAAAGTGAAAAGCGAGAGGATTAAAGCTTTCTATCAACTTCGACCTCTTCATAAGCTTCGACAACATCTCCAACTCTAATATCATTATACTTGGCAATGTTTAAACCACATTCGTATCCGTTCTTCACTTCTTTAACATCGTCTTTGAATCTTTTCAAAGAACCTAACTCTCCAGAGTAAACTACAATTCCCTCTCTTATAATTCTTACTTGGTGATTTCGATTAATTTTTCCATCTGTCACATAACATCCAGCAATGGTTCCAAATTTAGTGATTTTAAAAGTTTCTCTTATTTCAGCTGTTCCAACAATTTGTTCTTTAAATTTTGGAGAAAGCATTCCTTCCATAGCTTCTTTAATTTCTTCAAGCGCTTTATAAATAATGGAGTATAACCTAATATCTATTTCTTCTTTTTCTGCTAATTTTCTAGCACCAGCGGATGGCCTTACTTGAAATCCAATAACAATAGCATCAGAAGCAGATGCTAATAAAATATCTGATTCTGTAATTTGCCCAACGGCTTTATGGATAATATTAATTTGAATAGATTCTTGAGATAATTTTAATAACGAGTCTGAAAGTGCTTCAATAGAACCATCAACATCACCCTTTACAATTACATTTAACTCTTGAAAATCTCCTAAAGCAATTCTTCTACCTATTTCATCTAATGTAATATGCTTGGTAGTTCTAAGGCCTTGTTCTCTTTGAAGTTGTTGTCTCTTGGAAGCAATTTGCTTCATTTCCTTTTCGTCCTCCAAGACATTAAATATATCTCCAGCACTTGCAGCTCCATTCATTCCAAGAACAGAAACTGGTCGAGATGGTCCAGCAGACTCTACAGATTTTCCGCTTTCATCATGCATCGCTTTAATTTTACCAAATTCTTTACCTGCAATTAATGTGTCTCCGACTTTCATTGTGCCATACTGGACAAGAAGTGTTGTAACATAACCTCTTCCTTTGTCTAATGAAGCTTCAATAACTGTTCCTTTTGCATCGGTATCTGGGTCCGCCTTTAGTTCTAATAACTCAGATTCTAAAAGAACTTTTTCAAGTAATTCATCAATTCCAGCACCATCTTTAGCAGAAATTTCTTGACATTGATATTTGCCTCCCCAATCTTCTACCAAAATATTCATTGCTGATAATTCTTCTTTAATTTTATCGGGATTAGCCGTTGACATATCACACTTATTTAAAGCGAATACCATGGGAACACCAGCAGCTTGAGAATGATTAATTGCCTCTTTAGTTTGTGGCATTACTCTATCATCAGCAGCAATAATAATTATGGAAACATCTGTTACTTGAGCTCCTCTAGCTCTCATTGCAGTAAATGCTTCGTGGCCAGGTGTATCTAAAAATGTAATTAATTTATCGTTCCTTTTCACAGAATAGGCCCCAATATGCTGAGTAATACCCCCCGCTTCACCAGAAGTCACATCAGCGCTTCGTATATAGTCTAATAAAGATGTTTTACCGTGATCTACATGGCCCATAACAGTAACAATCGGAGGTCGATCCTGCATGTTTTCTGGATTTTGAGAATCTTGAACAACTGAAGCAGTTACATCCGCACTAACAAACTCTACAGTGAATCCAAACTCTTCTGCAACCATAGTTAAGGTTTCAGCATCTAATCTTTGGTTAATAGAAGCAAATATCCCTATAGACATTAAGGTTCCAATAACATCATTAGCAGACTTGGACATCATTGAAGCTAGCTCTGAAACAGATACAAACTCTGTAAGTTTTAAGGTGCTTTTTTCATGTTCAGTAATTAATTCTTCTATTTCCATTTTATCAGAAATAGCCTGTCTTTTTTCTCGTCTAAGTTTGGAAGATTTAGATTTCCCTTTGTTGCTTAATCTAGCTAAAGTCTCTTTAATCTCTTTTTGTATCTCTTCTGGTGTTGGCTCAGTTTTTTGTGTTGTTCTAGTAGTTCTTTTCTGAGGTGTGAAAGCTTTTTTTCCTGCATTCTCAACATTTACTTTTTTTATCCTTTTTCTCTTTCTTTTGTTAGGGTCTTCGACATTAGAAGGTTTTGACTTAACCGGGACTTTAGGTAATTCAATTTTTCCTAAAACTGTTGGTCCAGAAAGTTTCTTGACTTCTGCTTTGATGGTTTCCGGTTTTCTAGTAGGCTCTTCCTTATTTGATAAGGGTTCTTTCACTTTTTCTTCCGAAACAATTTCTTTAACAGGTTCTACTGCTACAGGTTTGGGTGGCTTCTCTTTTGGTGAAAGTTCAATTTTTCCTAGAACAGAAGTTCCAGAAAGCCTATCTGCTTTGGCAAATATTTTTTCAACTTTCTTTTTAGGCTCTTCTTTATTAATAGAAATTACTTTTCTTTCCGGCTGTTCCATAACAACATTATCAGCTTTTTCTTTTTCAAATTTTTCTTTTTGAAATTCTTGTAATAAAAGCATGTACAATTCTTCACCAATTTTTGTATTTGGATTGGAACTGACCTCTTTGTTTTGCGAGCTAAGAAACTCAACGATGGTAGAAATACCAACGTTTAATTCCCTTGCAACCTTACTTAGCCTTTTTAATATTGCCATAATATTTATCGTTTCATACTAGATTCTATTTCTCAAACTCAGAGCTTAAAATCTTTATTATTTCTTCAACTGTTTCTACCTCTAAATCCGTTCTCTTTACTAAATCGGTTTTACCAATTTCTAAAACACTTTTAGCAGAATCACAACCAATAGCTTTTAGTTCATCAATAATCCAATCATCAATTTCATCTGTAAATTCATCCAAATCAACATCGTCAATATCCTCAGCTCCTTCTCTGTAAACATCAATCTCTAAACCAGTTAATTTTGAAGCCAATTTAATATTGTGACCACCTTTACCAATAGCTTTGGAAACCTCATCGGGTTTTAAAAACACTTCTACTCTTGTTTCATCCTCATTTATTTTCATGTTGGTAATCTTTGCTGGGTTTAACGCCCTTTGAATTAACAACTGTAAATTAGTAGTCCATGGAATAACATCTATATTTTCATTTCTTAGCTCTCTAACAATTCCATGTATTCTTGAACCATTCATTCCAACACAAGCTCCCACAGGGTCAATACGGTCGTCATAAGACTCAACAGCTACTTTAGCTCTTTCTCCAGGGTTTCTGACAATCTTTTTAATGGTTATAAGCCCATCAAACACTTCTGGAACTTCTTGTTCAAAAAGTCTTGCTAAAAATTCTGGAGCTGTTCTAGAAAGAATTATTACGGGGTTATTATTTCTTAAGTCTACTTTAGAAACCACTGCTCGAGTAGTATCTCCTTTTCTGAAATAATCTGACGGAATCTGCTCAGTTTTTGGCAAAATCAATTCGTTGCCATCATCATCTAGAATTAGAATTTCTCTTTTCCAAATTTGGTAAACTTCTCCATTTACAATATCTCCAACTCTTTCTTTATATTTTTGGTAAATACTGTCTTTTTCTAATTCTAAAACTTTGGATGCTAAATTTTGTCTCAAGGATAAAATATTTCGTCGACCAAAATCTTCTACTTTTACTTCTTGAGAAACTTCTTCCCCAATTTCAAAATCTGGCTCGATTTTCAGAGCCTCAGAATATTTAATTTGAGTTCCTTCATCTTCAAAGTCCTCGTCTTTGACGATTTCTCTATTCAACCAGATTTCTAAATCCCCTTTGTCGGGATTAATAATGACATCTACATTGTCTTCTGAGCCATATTTTCTCTTTAGAGTAGCACGAAAAACATCTTCTACTATTCTCATCATGGTGACCCTGTCAATATTCTTTAATTCTTTGAATTCTGAAAATGAGTCTATTAATTCTATTGCATTCATTTTATTTAATTAAAAGGATATAATTAATTTAGTTTCTCTTACCTCACTCATCGTTAATTGATGAATAGTTTCCACTTTTTGTTTTTTATTAGTTAACTTATTTTTCTCTGTTTTAATTTCTTTAATAGAGATTTCTTCTTGACTTGCTTTTATCAATTCTCCTGAGATAACTGCTTCATCTTTCGTAGTAACCGTCACCTCTCTACCAACGTTCTTTATATATTGTTGGTGAACCATAAATGGCTGGTCTAAACCTGGAGAAGAAACTTGTAATTCAAAATCTTCCTGTTCTCTGTCTAAATTATGTTCAATATTTCTACTCACACTAACACAGTCTTTAACACTAACACCGCCATGTAAATTATCCATTCTTACATTTATGGCGTTTTTAGAGGATATATTAACATCTACTAAATAATTTCCATTATCTAGTTCGTTTATTCTTTCTTGTGCTAATCGGATGATTTCTTTTTTTGCAATCATAATGAGAAAAAAAAGAGGGGACTTTCGTCCCCTCTTTAATTTTATCTATCTATTTCATGTCAAAAATAAGATAATTTAAGAACCCTTACAAGTAAAACGTAAAAAAACTATGTTCTGAAATATTTTATTTGATAAATAATGTTGGAAACAGTAATATTTTCATTGATAAAGGGATTGCCATTTAGTATTAAAAAAAAACTAATGGATGATCATAAATGTGCTAAAAAAGCAATAGAAAATTTAAGGATTAAGTTGACAGGCGATAATTCTAAAACTGGCTTAAAAATCACAAAACAAATAAATTCAAAAGCTATTATAGTTAAAGCAGAAAAAATCATTGAAGATTGCAGAAAAAGTGAAATTAAAATTATTCCTTATTGGCATGATTTTTATCCAAAAGATCTAGTGCATTGTATTGACGCTCCACTAATAATATACATGAAAGGAGAAAGAAATCCGAATAAACAAAATTTAATTTCTATCGTAGGAACCAGAAATTGTACAGATTATGGATTAAAGGAAGTTAAAAGAATATTAAACTATTTAAAGCCATATCCAATTGGAATAGTTAGTGGTTTAGCCTACGGCATTGACATATATGCCCATAGAATATCAAATGAATTTGACATGGCAAACTATGCTGTTCTTGGAAGCGGAATTAACAAAATATATCCAAAAAACCATCTTGAAGACAGTCGTAAAATAAAAGAAAATGGAATGATTATTTCTGAGCATATTCCAAATGACGAACCTAGAGCTTATCATTTTCCAAGAAGAAATAGAATTATTGCGGGGATGAGTAAGTGTACAATAGTAATTGAATCCAAAAAAACTGGAGGAGCAATGATTACAGCTAGATTAGCAAATGATTACAACAGAGATGTTTTTGCAGTTCCTGGAAATAACTATCAAGGATATTCTATAGGATCAAATTTGTTAATCCAGAGACACCAAGCAACTATTTTAAATCATCCAAAACAAATTCTAGAGACTTTAAACCTTGAAAAAATAGAAGATAAACCCACTTTGAAACCTAAAAAAAACAACCTTTCTAAAGATGAAAACTTGGTCTTAGAAATTATTTCAAAAAATACTGAGATGTCTATTAATGAAATTCAAACCCAAAGCAGCATGAAGACTTCTTTTCTGAATTTTGTTTTAACAAATCTTGAAATAAAACAATATATAGAACCAAAAATTGGCAATTTTTACAAAATTAAATTCTAAAACTATATTGTTATTGTTAGCTTAGTAACAATGAATATTTCCAACTTTATCTCTAAAAGATATTTATTTGCTAAGAAATCTAGAAATATTATCAATCTTATTTCCCTTATCTCTTTGTTTGGCCTATTGGTAAGTGCAGCTTCTTTAGTAGTGATTTTAAGTGGCTTTAATGGAATTCAGAAATATGTAGAAGATGTATATGGGAAGTTTTCAGCCTCAATTTATGTTTATCCCCTTAGCGGGAAATTTATTGCAGAGCATGATTCTATATTTTCCGTTATAAAACTTAACAATCAAGTGAAATATTACAGTAAAGTAATAGAAGAAACTGCAATGTTAAAATTTGAAAATAAGTGGGTCACAGCAACTATAAAAGGAGTAGACTCTAACACTTATAATAAAAAAACCTGGAGTTTAAATTTGATAGAAGGTAATGGTGAATTATATATAGAAAATTTTCCGAAAATCTTGTTGGGTTATGGGCTTCAAAATGAATTACAGATTCCATACAATGAAAACATTAATAATGAAATAAAAATTTTCAGCATTTCGAATAAAAAACAACTCTCTATTCAAAACCAAAGCTCTTTAAAAAAGAATAATTTAATTTTTGGGGGTGTTTATAGCATAAATCCTGAACTAGACTTTTCATCTGCTATGGTAGATTACAAGGCGGCTAACCAAATTTTCGAAAGACAAAACGGGGCTAATTATCTTGAAATATTCTTAAAAGACAATAAAAATATTTTTACAATTAAAAAAGTGTTGGAAGCCCAAAACCCAGATTATATTTTCAAAACACACAAAGAAAATAACCAACTAATTTATGCAGCCAGCGATGCAGAAAAGTGGATGGTGCTAGCCGTTCTAATTTTTGTTTTAATCCTTTCCTCCTTTACTGTTGTTTCCTCAATAACGATGTTAATAATTGACAAGAAAAAAGATATTAAAAGCTTAATAGCTTTAGGATGTAATACAAAAACTATTAAAAATATATTCTTTAAGGAGGGCCTAATGATTAGCTATCTTGGTAGTATTAGTGGATTAATTATAGGAACCATTATCTGTTTCATACAAATGAAATTTCATTTATTAAAATTGGAAAATGCAGCAATTGAGTATTGGCCAGTTTTAATAAAACCACAAGATTTGTTGTTACTATTAGCTATACTTTTTATAACTGGACTTGTCGCAGCATATCTCCCAGGAAAAATTCTAGTTGATAAACTATTGAAAAGTTAATCTTCTTCTATTATTTTTAACTGAACCTTACTAATTTTTGTTTCGTCAACCTCAAGAACCTTTAGTTCGTAATTATCTATCTGGAAAATTGTTCCTTTTTCCGGAATTGTTTCTGCGTAAGAAACAATCATTCCAGAAAGTGTTTCATATTCTTCTTTAACCGGAAGTTTTAATCTGTATTTCTCATTAATAAAATCTATTTCTAATCTAGCTGAGAATAAATAAGTGTCGTTATCTATAATCTGGTGAACTAATTCTTCTTGGTCGTGCTCATCATCAATTTCCCCAAAAATTTCCTCCATTATATCTTCCATAGTTAATATTCCTGATGTGCCACCATATTCATCCACTACTACCGAAACACTTCTTTTTTTATCAATGAAATCTTCTAATAATTTAATGGCAGACATGGACTCTGGAACTATTGAAACAGGGATCAACATTGATTTTATACTCACTGGCATTTTAAACTGTTCCGTACTATGGACATACCCAATTATATTGTCAATATTATCTTTGAAAATAATAATTCTAGAGTGGCCTGAATCTATAAACAGTTGTTTCAGCTCCTCCATATTATCGTCAATCTCTAAGGCAACAATCTCATTTCTGGGTACCATACAATCTCTTGAAATAACTTCAGAAAAACTCAAAGCATTATGAAAAATCTTCACATCGTGCTCCATTTCCTCTCCCCCATCTAAATCTTTCTTAAGCTCGCTTATATAAAGATCCAAATCTGTTTTTTTAAAACTCACTTTGTCTTGTTGTTCGTGATTTCCAAATATTTTCAAAACAAGATTACTCAGCAAAACAACGAAAGCAGTAATTGGCCATAATAAGATATAAACAACAAATAGTACCAAACTAAAAAAACGAAGTGTTGCGTTAGGATTTAGTCTAAAAATAGCCTTTGGTAAAAACTCTGCAAATAACAATATGAAAAATGTGGAAAATATAGTTTGTAATAAAAGAACAATTGTTTGGTTAAAGCTAAATGTCAATAAATAAGGCTCAATCAAATCGGTAATATAAAGCGTGTAGATAACCATTGCTATATTATTCCCAATTAGCATTGCAGCAATAAACCAAGCTGGTTTTCCATTGAAAAAAGACAAAATCTTTGCGCTAAATTCTCCTTTTTTATTGTCCAACTCAATCTTGATCTTGCTGGAGGATATAAATGCAATTTCCATACCGGAAAAAAAAGCTGAAAAAGAAAGAGATATAACTGTAAGTAGAAGTAAAGAAAGAACTGACATTGTTATTTTTTATTTCCTAATCTTTTACTCAATCCTCTTCTTATTAAATAGATTCCCCAAGACATAATCGTTAAAAGATAATAAGCCTTGTTATTAGCGAACTTGTCGATTATAGAAAAATAGGCGGCCGAAATAGTGGATAGAATAGATATTACTAACCAAATCTTTTCAGAACGTTTGTTCCAGTTCTTTAAACTCTCCATTATTGTAAATCATAATTAACATGGCTTTCAGAAACATCTGAAAGTTGAAAAAAAGTAAAGTTACTGTTGGCCTTTAATTTAATGCCTGTAATCTTTCCTTCCCTATTTGAAAAGGTAACTAATTTTTCAGAATACACACTGTCTTTGGCAAAATCAATTTCTAACTCTTGTGCAAATAATGTATCTAAATTATAGTTATTAAACACCACATTTTCTCTTACAAAAAGCTGTTGCTCATTAGAAAATAATTTTCCATAATCTGCTATTAAAACAGATTCCACTTCCATAAGAGAATCGTAAAAAATTAATTCCAAACCTTCTGGGCATTCCATTATTAAATGCTCATTTTCTCCAATCAATTTAATAAGTTTTGGGGCTTTGAGTAAAAGTCTAGATTTTCCTAAATCAGAGAAATTGAGTGTAACACCACTAGAAGTCTCCAATGATTGGTATTCATTACTAGAATATTTTAAATCGTTGATTTTATTGTTTTCAACACAAGAAATTAAAATCCCGTTTAACATCAGGAACAAATTCAATAAAAATCGAATTCTCAATCTCTAGTTTTTAGTTCGACATTTTGCCCCCAGAAAGGAACTTGTTGTGAAGAATTGCTCTTAATATCCAGCATTATTAATTCACTTTTTGGTAACAATTGTCCGTTCCAACTATTGATTGCAGAAACTGGTGTTTTTCCGCAAGAGCTAGCTGCATATTTTAAAGCCAAACAATATATCAAACTTTTATTGAACGCAGTATTGCCATATTTAGAAGAACTAGCAGCTACAATTCTTGCCTTTTTATCGTTAGAAATGCATTTGTCAGATAACTTTCCAGCAACTGAAAAGCCTTTTTTATATTGCTTTTTATTAAAGGCGATATCATACAATATTTCGTACATTTTTTGGGTTAATTTTTCATCTTCACATATATTAACCGCCCGATTAAATCTCTCTTCAGCTTTAAGAAATTCTTTTCTTTTGTAATCTGCTACTGCTGCGTTGTA
>CAJIYZ010000079.1 GCA_905181675.1 Bacteroidetes bacterium MED-G20 | reverse complement strand
CGGATTCTGCAAACTGGGATGCTGGTGATATAAGATACAATGTCTTAAGGTGGACTTCTTCTCCAAAAGCACCATTTGGAGGTTATGGACCAAGTTTTGTCAATCCTAGAACTGGAGAAATTTTAGGAGCGGATATAATGTTAGAATATGTACATTTTACCAATAGAGTTTTGTACGAAAAAGTTTTTGATTTAAAAATGAATGAGCAGGAATTTAATACCTCTATTTCCCACAAAGACATCAATAATGCTTCTTGCTCTATGGGTCATTTCTCTCATGAAAACACACAATTTGGAAATGCTGTTTTAATAACTGAAAATGCATCTGATTTAAAGCTAAAAAGATTGAAAAGAGAATCAATGATGGCTCTAATTATGCACGAAGTTGGACA
Source organism: Bacteroidetes bacterium MED-G20 (assembly GCA_905181675.1). Lineage (GTDB taxonomy): Bacteria > Bacteroidota > Bacteroidia > Flavobacteriales_D > Parvicellaceae > MED-G20. Next base: position 3,473 of record CAJIYZ010000079.1, on the reverse strand, counting down.
CACCTTAGGGCTTAACCACAATATGAAAGCCAGTCAATTATTTTCACCTGAACAATTAGCAGACTCCAATTTCATTAAGGGTAAATGCCTTACTGGGTCGGTTATGGATTATGCAGCAATTAATTTGACAAGAGACCGCAGTAAACAAGGTCAATTTGAAGATGTGGCTGTAGGGCCTTACGATATATGGGCAATTCAGTTTGCATACACTTCTTTTAAATCTGAAAAACAAAAAAATGACTTGTTAAATCGCTCAACTGAACCTGAGTTAATTTTTGGCAATGATGCAGATGACATGAGATCTCCTGGCAAAGCAATTGACCCTAGAGTTATGGTTGGAGATTTGTCCAATGATCAAATTACTTATTCCAATAATATTTTCGAATTGGTAGATGAAATGTTGAAAGAGGTTAAGACCAAATTTTCAATTGAAGGGGAGTCCTACCAAGAACTAAGAAGAGTATATTATGTTTTAAATAGACAAAGATCCAATGCAGCTGGAGTTGTTTCCAGATTTATAGGGGGGGTATATGTAGAAAGAGCAATGGTTGGACAAAAGGGACAAAGCATGCCCTACACACCAGTTTCTTATTTAGATCAAAAAAGAGCAATGGAAACCTTGTCAAAACATGTTTTTTCACCAGATGCTTTTAATTCACCTAATGATTTATACAATTATTTAGCCATGCAAAGAAGAGGGTTTGATTTTTTTAGAGGACCGGAAGATCCTAAAATTCACAGTCAAGTATTGAGTTATCAAACCAATATTTTAAAACATATTCTTCACCCTAACACATTACAGAGAATTGTTGATTCTGAACTTTACGGTAACAACTATGGGTTGTCTTTAATGATGACAGATTTGAATAATGCTATTTTTAAGAAAGATGCACAAACTAGTGTAAATAGCTTTAGACAAAACTTGCAGGTAGCTTACACTAAAAAGCTGATTTCTATGGTTACAGGAAATAGTGCGGGAAAATATATTTCTTCTGCTAAAGCTATGGCTATATACACCCTTAAGAATATAGATAAGAAAGCGATTAATAATTCTGGAGATGTTTCTACAAAAGCACATAGACTACATTTAAGAACATTAATAGATAATGCTCTTAAAGAGATTAAAAACTAATTAATAAATTCTAAAAATCATATTATGAAATTCAAAATAAATTTTATTGTATTATCAACCAGTCTACTGTTTTTTTCCTGCAACAGTCCAGATTTAAAAACTGAAGATGGAACTCTAGAAAGAGGAATTATTTTGTCAAATATGGATGAAACAGTAAATCCTAAAGATGATTTTTATAATTATGTTAATGGAAATTGGATGAAAAACACTGAAATACCAGAAGATCAGGTAAGGTGGGGAGGATTTGGTGTCTTAAGAAAAAGCACTGATAAAGATGTTTTAGAAATCCTTGATAGAGCTTCTAAAAGTGGAAAATATCCTGAGGGAACAGACCAATCCAAAGCAATAGCAGTTTTCAAATCCAAATTAGATACCAATTCTAGAAATCAATTAGGAATTACTCCAATAAAACCTGCTCTTGATTTAATTTCAAATATAAATTCAGTTGCAGATTTTCAAAAAGTTATATCAATTTATGCAACGATAGTTTCGCAGCCTTTTTTTGGTATTTCAGCCTTTTCAAATCCTTCCAATAGTTCTATGAACTCTGCTTATCTTACTCCCGCTGGATTGGGCTTGCCTGACAAAGACTTTTATTTAAATAAAGATTCAAAATCTATTGAAATAAGAGAGCAATATAAAGCACATATTTCTAGAATGCTCCAGTTTTTGGGGGATGATAAAGAATCGGCTAGTTCACAAGCAGAAACGATTTTAAATTTTGAAACATTATTAGCAACACCAAAATTAGATAAAGTTCAAAGACGTGATTTTAGAAAATTAAATAATCCAAGATCAGTTAAGCAAATCCAAGAAATGGTGCCAGCTATTAATTGGCCCCTAGCTTTTAAAGATTTAGGAATTGAAATAGATCTAGATACATTGATAGTTATGCAGCCTAAGTACATGGAAGCAGTTCAAGAAATTTTTGAAAATGAAGATATTAACACATGGAAAATTGTAATGAGATGGGCAACATTAAATGAGGCTGCTAGTCAATTAACCACAGAAATTGAAAAGGCAAATTGGGATTTTTACAGTAAAACATTAAGTGGTGCTAAAATACAACGACCAGCAGATGAGAGAGCTCTTGCCACTGTAAATGGCACTGTTGGTGAGGCATTAGGTAAATTATATGTTGATGAAATGTTTCCACCAGAAGCAAAAGAAAAAGCTGAAAAAATGATAGCTAACGTGATTCAAGCTTATATAAATAGAATAATGAATTTAGAATGGATGAGTCTTGATACGAAAGAAAAAGCTATAGAAAAGCTTGAAAATTTCACAGTAAAAATTGGTTACCCAGATAAGTGGGAAGATTACAGCTTAATGAAAGTTAGCAGTGAAAAAGGTTATTATGAAAATATTGTAGCAGTTACAAATTGGTCTTTTAAAAAGAATCTTTCTGAAATTAACGAACCAGTAGATAAAACAAAATGGGGAATGTCACCACAAACTGTAAATGCTTATTTTAATCCTTTCAATAATGAAATTGTGTTTCCAGCTGCAATTTTACAACCACCATTTTATGATTACAAAGCTGATGATGCTGTAAACTATGGTGGGATTGGAGCAGTAATAGGCCATGAGATATCTCATGCTTTTGACGATGCTGGTTCTAGATTTGACGCCTACGGTAATTTAGTTAATTGGTGGACAGAAGAAGACTTAGTTAAGTTTACTAAAAGAGGTAAAGCTCTTTCTGATCAATATAGTGCTATTGAAGTTTTAGATAGTGTTTATGTGAATGGTGAATTTACTTTGGGAGAAAATATTGGAGATTTAGGTGGTGTTCTTGCGGGGTTTGATGGCCTTCAACTTCATTTTGAGCAAAATGGAAGACCAGGAAATATAGATGGATTTACACCAGAACAACGTTTTTTCATGAGTTGGGCTACAGTATGGCGTACCAAACAAAGAGATGAATATTTACGAAACCAAGTCAAAACTGATCCTCACACACCAGGAAGATGGAGAGCTACAGAACCACTTAAAAATGTAGATGCATTTTACGAGGCTTTTAATATTGTAGAAGGCGACTCAATGTATGTTGCTCCATCTAATAGAGTACGTATATGGTAATTCACATAATTTAAAGAGTGATCTACACATTTGATTTCAACTATGAAAACTAAGAAATTAATATGCAATGTGTTAATATCCCAAATAAAAGAGAAAATAAAAAACTTAGAACTTTTAATTAGATCCACAACTGATTCTAGAGATACTGCCAATAAAAGCTCAGCAGGTGACAAGCATGAAACATCTAGGGCTAAAATCCAGACCGAAATAGATAATTATTCCAGACAATTAGAGTTAGCTATAAATAATCTTAAAATTA
>CAJIYZ010000078.1 GCA_905181675.1 Bacteroidetes bacterium MED-G20 | reverse complement strand
ATTTATTTTCAAAACAGAATCTACAATTTTGATTAATTCTTGTTTTGAAAAAGGCAATTTAATTCCTGTTGCCTTTGCTGCATTCCATAACCTAGACAAATGATCGTCCATAAAAACCAAAGTTCCTTTGGATAACCTTACCGCTTCCCAAATACCATCACCCACCAAATATCCGCTGTCAAATACACTGATTTTAGCATCATTTCTATTAAAAAACTCACCATTTACATATATTTTAATGTTGTTGTTTCTATCGTCTTGAACTGCGTTGTGTGTGCCGTGAACCATTCTATTTTTTTTTACTAAATAAATATAAGTTTATTAAACAATTTTTCCTCCACTAAAATTATCTAAATATCTTCGTTGGAATTAATGACTAACCATTTTCAAAAAATATTTGGACTCTCTAAACCTATTCTAATTGCTGGTCCTTGTAGTGCAGAATCTGAAAAGCAAACTCTAGAGACTGCCCACGAACTCAAAAAACATAAAAATTTAATTTTTAGAGCTGGAATTTGGAAACCTAGAACAAGACCCAATAGTTTTGAAGGAATTGGATTTAAAGGACTTCAATGGATTCAAAAAGTAAAAGAAGAAACCGGGTTAAAAACTACAATTGAAGTTGCTAAAGCCGAGCATGTAGAACTTGCTTTAAGACACCAAGTAGATATTTTATGGATTGGCGCTAGAACTACTGGTAATCCCTTTGCAATGCAAGAAATAGCTGATGCCCTTAAAAACGAAGATATTCCAGTAATGGTAAAAAACCCAATCAACCCAGAAGTAAATCTTTGGATAGGAGCAGTAGAAAGGCTTCAAGATGCTGGTATTTATAATTTGGCTGCTATTCACAGAGGATTTTTCACTTATAAAAATTCAAAATATAGAAATATTCCTCAATGGCAACTAGCGCTAGATTTGAAAAGAAAATTTCCGGACCTACCGATGATTTGTGACCCAAGCCACATAACAGGAAATAGCAATCACATTTTGGAAATTGCTCAAAAAGCAATGGATATGAGTTACGATGGTCTTATGATTGAAACCCATATTGATCCTGAAAATGCATTAAGCGACAAAGAGCAGCAAATCACTCCCTTGGAACTTGAAGTGATTTTGGAAAAGCTAGTAGTAAGAAACTTTGAAATTGACGATAAAGAATTTAAAGCAACTCTAAATCAACTTAGAATACAAATAGATGACCTAGACATTGAACTGCTAGATGTACTAAAAAGAAGAATGGATTTAGTGGAGAAAATTGGTCATCATAAGAAGGAAAATGACGTTACAATACTACAAAACAATCGTTGGTTGGAAATGCTGAAATCAAGAGTGAAATATGGAGAGGAAAAAGGTTTAAGTGAGGTTTTTATTCAACAGTTACTTAAAGCAATACATCAAGAGTCTATAGACAAGCAGAACAGTGTGATGAATAAAAAATAAAGAATGAAGTATAATTTATTGCCCAACACCAATATTAAAGTAAGTAGAATATGTCTTGGAACTATGACTTACGGACGCCAAAATACTGAGCTAGATGGTCACCAGCAAATAGATTATGCTTTGGAAAGAGGTGTTAATTTCATCGACACTGCGGAAATGTATCCAGTACCAGCAGAAGCTACAAGGTATGGCAATACAGAAAAAATTATTGGAACATGGATTAAAAAAAGTGGAAAAAGAGATTCTATTGTTCTTGCAACTAAAATTGCTGGGCCAGGAGATTACACCAAACATATTAGAACTACAGGATTTGAAAAAGCTGGACTTATAGAAGCTGTAGACAATAGCCTAAAAAGACTACAAACGGATTATATTGACCTTTATCAGTTGCACTGGCCAGAAAGATTCACCAATACTTTTGGAAAAAGAGGCTATAAACATCTAAAAGACGAAATATGGAAAGACAATTTTAAGGAAGTACTTCAAACTTTAGAAGAAATAATAAAGTCTGGAAAAATTCGTCATATTGGTATTTCCAATGAAAACCCCTGGGGAACTATGCGTTTTTTAGAAGAGGCTAAGAACGATTTGCCAAGAATGATAACTATTCAAAATCCATATTCACTACTTAACAGACAATTTGAAGTGGGAAATGCAGAAGTATCTATGCAAGAAAATATAGGCTTACTAGCATACTCTCCCTTAGGATGTGGAGTTCTATCGGGGAAATATATTGAGAAAAAAGATTCTCCAAACAGCAGACTTAATCTCTTTAAAAGATTTGTGAGATACAGCAGTAATCAAAGTACAGAAGCAGCAAAACTTTATTTAGAAATTGCCAATAGGCACAATATATCCCTTACTTCTCTTGCCCTAGCTTTTATAAATCAACAGCCGTTTGTAACTAGCAATATTATTGGTGCAACTAATCTAGATCAACTGCAAGAAAACATAGATTCCATCTACGTTTCCTTAAACAATGATGTTATAAAAGAAATAGAAAAAGTTCACGAAATGATTCCCGATCCTGCAACTTAATTTCTAAATACTTTTTTAATTAAAAAATTAGCTTAATTTCGCGGAAATTTTTTCAAAAATGGAGCTTAATTACAAAGACATACTAACCACATTCATGGTGCTATTTGCCGTGATTGATATCATTGGAAATATTCCAATAATTATAGACTTAAGAAAGAAAGCAGGACACATTCAAAGTGAAAAAGCAAGTATTATTGCAGGTTTTATCTTAATTATATTTCTATTTGTTGGAGAGCAACTCTTAAGTATTATTGGACTAGATGTTCATTCTTTTGCTATAGCAGGTTCTTTAATAATATTTTTCATTGCACTAGAAATGATTTTGGGAATTAAAATTTACAAAGAAGAGAAAAACCCACTAAATGCTACAGTTTTTCCACTTGCTTTTCCCTTAATAGCAGGTCCTGGAAGTTTGACTACCCTTTTATCCTTAAAAGCAGCTTTTAGCAATGCAAATATTATAGTTGCTATAATTATCAATATAGTAGTTATTTATATTGTTCTAAAAGCATCAAGTAAAATTGAAAAAATTATTGGTGAAAATGGAATTGGAATAATTAGAAAAATATTTGGTGTTGTTCTCTTGGCAATTTCTATCAAACTTTTCACCACTAATATTAAATTTCTTCTTTAAAGTAAATATAATAAGGTTATTTATCCAGCTATATTTTTTTATTGCCATAAAAATTGCTTATTTTAAGTATATAAAAAAATTAAATTATGAAAACATTAAGAATATTACTGGTTTTACTTATAAGCTCTACCATATTTAGCTCATGTGCAATTGTAAGACCTGGTGAAGTAGGTGTAAGGCAAAAATTTGGTAGATTAAAAGGAAATGTAATGAATCCTGGGCTTGCTTTGATTAATCCATTGACCACAATTTTAGTTAAAATCCCTACAAGAACAGTAAATCGAGAAGTGAAGTTAAATTTACCATCTAAAGAAGGTTTAAATGTCAGCTCTCAAATATCTATTCTTTACCATGTAAAACAAGAAAAAGCTGTAGACATCATCAATGAAGTTGGAGCGAATTTTGAAAGAGTTCTAATACTAAGTACTTTTCGTTCAGCATCTGCTGATGTTTGTGCTAAATTTTTTGCAAAAGACATGCACTCTGGAAAAAGATCTGTTATTGAAAAAGAAATAAAAGAAAAAATGATTGATCTTTTAGAAAACAGAGGTTTTGTAATTGAAGCTGTTCTTTTAAAAAGTATAACTCTTCCTTCTGGATTGTATGCAGCAATTGAATCTAAGTTAAGAGCTGAACAGCAAGCACAACAAATGGAGTTTGTTCTTCTAAAAGAGAAAAAAGAAGCAGAAAGAAAAAGAATTGAAGCTGCCGGAATAAGAGACGCTCAACTTATTATCAAAGAAGGTATTACTAAAGGAAATATTGAATGGAAAAGTTTAGAAGTTCTTAGAGAAATTGCCACTTCAACCAATGCAAAACTTATAATTACAGATGGTAAGACTCCAGTTTTGATCAATCCTGATAATTAATTAG
>CAJIYZ010000077.1 GCA_905181675.1 Bacteroidetes bacterium MED-G20 | reverse complement strand
ACCAAATATTCCTGGTGCTAAAAAATATAATAAAAGCTATAATTACCCTTTGAGACGTGGAAAATGGGATGCTTTAGAAGGAGGACTTAGAGTTCCTTTAATTATTGCAGGACCAGGTATTGCTTCTGGTAATGAATCTCAGGTGCCTGTTTCTGGATCTGATATTTTACCTACCATTAAAGATTTGGCTGGGAAAAGTAATTTTAAATTAAATAAAATTGACGGAGGAAGTTTCAAATCTATTTTAATGGATCCTACAAAGGAGAAAGTCAAAAGAGATGTTGATGGAATATTTTTTCATGTGCCTTACAAGAATGGAATTGCCCTGAAAAGACCACATTCTGCAGTTAGAAAAGGAGATTTTAAACTCGTTAAATTTCAAGACAATGGTGAGTTATTTCTTTACAATATAAGTCTTGATAAAGAAGAAAGCGTGAATCTTATTTCTAAGAATCCAAAGAAAACCAAAGAATTAGAGAAGTTATTGGTAAACTATTTAAAAGAAGTACATGCTCCTAAATGGCAGGAAGGAATTACTTGGAAGAGGACGCCATTAAATAAAATTAATTCAAGCTATTAAAAAACAATTCTTAAATATAAAGGCTATATTATCAATAATTTTATGAGGTTTTATAAGTTATTTTTTTTTGTAATATTTTTTTTATCCCTTCAATGTAAGGCTCAGTTTTCAATTTCAGGAATAGTAAAAGATTCAATTTCCTTAAATCCTTTAGTTGGAGTTTCGATAGAAATTAATCTATTGGGTTCTTCTAAAGATGGAATCTCTTCGAATATTAATTACGGAACTGTTACAAATTCTTTGGGCAAATATGCCATTACTCTTAACTCTGGATTCCAAAAAGTTACCTTTTCTTATATAGGGTATCAATCAAAAACAATCGAATTAAATATTAATGAAAATAAGTTTGTAAATCTTTCACTGAACGAAAATTCTTCTGAACTTAACCTATTGGTTGTTTCTGCTTCAAAATTTAAACAAAAGATTGAAGAGGTTACAGTCTCTATGGATGTTATAGATTCTAAATTAATTGAAAGTAAAAATTGTATAACCCTTTCAGATTTAATTAGAAATGTTCCAAGTATTCAATTAATTGATGGTCAATTAAATATTAGAAGTGGTAGTGGCTGGAGTTATGGTACGGGAAGTAGAGTTTTGGTTATGGTTGACGGAATGCCTATTTTATCTGCTGATCAAGGTGAAGTAGATTTTAATTTAATTCCAATGGAATCTATAGAGCAGATAGAAGTTATCAAAGGTGCCTCCTCTGCCTTATATGGTTCCTCTGCATTAAATGGAATTATAAATATTAAGACCAAAAACCCCTCTGTTAATCCTGAAACTAGAATTAGTTCTTTTGTTGGTTTCTGGGATGGTCCAAAAGATCCCAGAAATAAATGGTGGGGAGACTCTTTAATGTTGAGAAATGGAATTAGTTTTTCTCACAGTAAGAAGATAAAAAATTTGGACCTTACCCTTTCTGCAAATCATTACAACGATAGAGGATTTATAAAATTCATTAACAATCAGCAAACAAGAATTTCTGCCAATACTAAGCTTATAAAAGACAAAGTAACATTTGGATTGAATTTAAATTATATGCAAAGAAAAAGTGGATTATTTGTTATGTGGGAGAGTGATACAAATGCCTATGTTCCATTAGGGGGAACAAATATTCCAAATAATGGAAATAGGTTCTATATTGATCCTTCAATTACTTATTACCACAATTCTTTCAAGCATGTCTTAAGGTCTAGAGTTTTAAGTAGAAATTTAATTTACAATAACAACCCTAACGACAAAAATAATTCAGTAATGTCGTTTAATGAATATCAAAACCAATTTCACGATGAAAATACTACTATTACATCGGGAATAACACTTGTTACACTAAGTGGGAAAACCAATAGTTTTAATTCTCAATTTAGTCAAGAAGGTAAAATAACTGGGTTAAATTACAGTGCGTATTTACAATTGGATCAGAAATTTAACCAATTTAATTTTTCTTTAGGTGGGAGGTATGAATATTTTGATTTAAATAACAGAAAATTTGGTCAGCCTGTATTTCGAGGTGGTATAAATTATGAAATATCCAAAGGTTGGAATCTACGTTCATCTTTTGGTCAAGGTTTTAGATTTCCAACAATGACGGAATTGTATTTTAAAGGGGATATAGGTCCTATAAATTTGTACAATAATTCAGAGTTAATCCCAGAGAATGGTTGGACTTCCGAGTTAGGACTTAAAAAAGTCATTAAGATTAGAAATTTCAAGGGTTATATTGACATAGTTGGTTTTTTAATGGAATACAATAATATGATGGAGTTTACTTTGGGAATATGGGGACCTTCTGAGCCATCTTCCTACGGATTGGGTTTTAGTTCTAGAAATGTAAATAAAGCCAGAATACCTGGATTAGAAATTACAATGAATGCAAGTGGCTTAGTTACCGATAATTGGTCTTTAGGTTTGCTTTTTGGTGCTACCTATTCAAATCCTTATTCTGTTTATCCGGATAGTTCATTTGAAGATTTAGTGCCATTAGATTTAGCTCAAATTTCCTTAGCTCAAATAGCACTTAATGAATCTAATCCTACAAAGTATACATTTTCAAACACAAGCTCATCAGTTGATAATTCTACCCTTAAGTACAGAAGTAAACTTAATATTAGATTAGATTTAGAAAGCACCTATAAAAGTAAATTAACAATTGGTATATCCTGTCAGTATAATTCCAAAATGACTAATATTGACTATGCTTTTGTCACAGGACTTTTTAATGAAAATACATTAATTTCAACTGATTTAGGTATTAATAGGTCAATGCAAAATTTAAATAACGGTTACAATTTATTTGATTGCAGGGTGAAATACAACTTGAGAAACGATATTAACATAGGATTTTTATGTGAAAACCTATTTAATAATTCCTACTTAATTAGACCAGCAAATATGGGTTCACCAAGAACTTTTATGTTTCAGGTTCAGGCTAAATTCTAGTTGCCAGTGTTTAAAAAGACTGCCAATTGCAAACGATTTAGTTTTAAGTTTTCGGATCGATGTCTTAAATATCCAACTTGAAAATTCATTTGCTTATTAAATTGGTATCCCAATGCTGCAAACAATCTATTTTGATCAAAAGGATTATCAGAAATGTTTAGAAATATTTCGTCATATAATGAAATGAATAGGGGAGAATCCTCATTTTTTGAAATAGGGAGTTTAACTGAAAGCATATACCTAGCTCTATTTTTATAAGTGGTTTTTTCTCCTAGCTTTACCCATCTTTGTTCTAATCTGTAGCGGTGTCTTATTTTCATTCTATTGACAACATTCTTTAAAATAAACTGTTCCCATATTCTATTTTCAGCTACCATTTCCTCACCCCAGCCTTGGTCAAATACATTTTGAGTTGGAATAAAAGCATATCCAGCAGTTAACGAAGTATTCTTATCTATATGATAGTTTAATCCAACTCTTGGTAAAAGCTGATTGAAATTAGAAACTAATTCATAGTTCCTTAATTGTGTTTCGTAATGCAAACTATATTTTTCACTTAGCTTATGGGTGCCAAAATACATGAACCAATTTCCTAAGTTTTCTTCTGGGTTTTGACCTTTTATATTGTTTGAAATAAATACCATACAGATCAGGTAGAATATTATTTTTTTCTTCATTTTTAATTATTTATTCCATTTTCCTTTTACCATAGTCCTTTCTATGCAGTTTTCACCAAATGAATAGAATAGGTATGGGTAAGATTCAATGGGTTTTGTTATTATTAAATTGGCTTGTTTCCCTTTAGTAATAGAACCTGTTAAATGAGATATTTCCATGGCGTATGCACCATTAATTGTACTTGCATTTATAACAGCTTCAGGTAAAATTTTCATTTTAATGCATGCCAATGAGTTTACCAAATTCATATTTCCGTTAGGAGATGAACCAGGATTTAAATCACTTGCTAGTGCAAATGGTATATTTTTTTCAATTAATGCCTTTGCAGGTGCGTATGGAATATCTATGAAAAATGAACATGAAGGCAGAAGAGTAGCAATTGTGGATGAGTTTGATAAGGAATTAAAGTCATTTTCCTTCATTATTTCTAAATGATCTACTGAAATTGCATTGTGTTCTATTGCTTTCTGGATTCCGCCAATAGAAGTAAATTGGTTTACATGAACCTTAGGCTTTAAATTATATTTTGCTCCTGCTTCTAAAACTCTATCTAATTCATTCACATTAAAATAATTAGTTTCACAAAAAACATCTATATAATCTGCTAAACCTTCCTTATGAATATTAGGAAGCATCTCGTTGATAATTAAATCAAGAAATTTTTCTCTATTCTTTTGGTATTTTTTTGGTAAAGCATGAGCTCCTAAAAAAGTAGATTTTATTTCAATATCAAAAGTTTCTTTTAGCTTCCTAATAGTCCTTAGAATTTTAAATTCTCCCTCAAGGCTTAAACCATATCCACTTTTTATCTCTATTGCCCCTGTACCAAGTTTAATTATATTTTCTAATCTTCTTTTAGAATTTTCAAAAAGTGTTATTTCTGAAATTTCTTCTAGATGAAGAGCAGAATTTAAAATCCCACCACCTTTTTTTGCGATTTCTTCATAGGAAAGACCATTAATTTTATCAATAAATTCTTTCTCTCGGGATCTAGCAAATACTAAATGCGTGTGAGAATCATTCCATGATGGCAATATTGTTCCCCCCTTTGCATCGTAAACCTTTTGTGTATCCTTTAATTTTAAATCTTTCATTAACCCAAATGATAGAATTTTTTCGTCTTGAATTTCAATAAATGCATCTTTAATAATAGAAAGTTCATTCATTTCTTTTCCTTTAAGAACTAACTTGTTAGTTGGTAGAATTCCAACTAACTCTTTAACATTGGTGATTATAAGATTAGAATCATTCATTGGTTAGTTCCTTTAAACTCCATGCTTGAGGTTTTCCACAAAAATACAATTTTGTATTATTCCATACATTTTTAAAGAATACAGAATTTCTATAATTATCCAAAGATTGTTCATCTTCCCAATGGCTATGGGTGAAATATTGATTAGACTCTTTAGTGTCTTGAAGAAGTTCAACTTTTATACATCCTTTAAATTCTTCAATTTCAGACTTTTTTGAATTGAAAAATATACAAAAATCCTTCGTTTTTTCTTTACTTATCCTAAGCTTTACAATTCTAACTATCATTCTTCTTTAAACTCTATAGTAATAATGTCATTTATTTTAATTCCAAATAATTGGCTAGCTCCTCCGCCAGAACCTCGAACTCCTTTGTTAATCGCTATTTCTAAAAAACCACTACTTCCAAATATTGCTACTCTTTCTCCCTCAGGAACATCGTTGTATTTACTGCAAATTTTTTGAATACTGTATTCAGATCGAGTAAGGAAAATTTTAAATGATCTATTTTTACCAACATCCCTAAAGATTTGCATTGTAACATTGGTCATTAAATTGCCATATTTGTCTATGTAGCAAACCATTGCTTTTATACTGCTGTTGTCAATTATAGGTCTAAATAATTGTTTAGTTTTAATTTCTTGAATCTCTTTTGCTACTACTGATGGCAATCCTCCTCTAGCAAGATGGCATGCTACGGGAACAAAAATATCTTTGGTAGGAAATGAGTAATCGTTAATTTCTGTATCAATATTAATATTCCATATTCCGTCTGGCTTTTTGTCAAATATTAAGGAGAAAATACCATTGTCAGCACCTATAAAATACTGATCGTAATTTTTTACTATTATATGATTATTTTCATCATTTTTTTCTGCATCAACTCCAATAATATGAATCGTGTTCTTAGGAAACTGCTTAAAAGTGTTTTTTAGCACAAAGGATGCATGTAAAATATCAAAAGGAGGTATGTTATGTGAAATATCTACAATTTTAACATCTGGTAATTGACTATAAATTGCGCCTTTCATTGCAGCTACATAGTAATCTTTAAGTCCCATGTCAGAAGTAAGAGTAATTAACATGTTTTTTTTTAATTATTTTATGCCTAATGATTACATTTGTTAACCAAAAATACAATAATTTAATTTCTTAAAACATTCTTTATTTGCAGCAAAAGAAAATAAATATATCTAGGTCTTCACAGCTTGAAATATTTGGAGATAAAAATCAAAATCTAGATTCACTTAAGATTTATTACCCAAAACTAAAATTAATTCTAAGAGACGAAGAACTTAAGGTTATTGGAGATGATAAAAATATTAAGATATTTTTAGAATCGTGGTCAACAATTGAAAATCATCACTCAAAATTTGGTTCACTTTCTGTAATTGTCTTGAAATCTATACTTGAAAATAAATACCACCTTGAAATAACAAAGTTCGTCAAAGACAACGTTTTGCTATATGGCAATAAAGGAAGAATAATTAGATCGAGATCTCTTAATCAATTTAATATGGTGAATTCTATAGATAATGATGATTTATTATTTGCAGTAGGACCTGCTGGTTCTGGAAAAACTTATACTGCTGTAGCTCTAGCAGTTAAAGCATTGAAAGAAAAAAGGGTTAGAAAAATAATTTTAACACGACCTGCAGTTGAAGCTGGTGAAAACTTGGGTTTTCTTCCTGGAGATTTAAAAGAAAAATTAGATCCTTATTTACAGCCTTTGTACGATGCATTAGGAGATATGATTCCCGCATCAAAATTAACAGAATATTTAGAGGACAAAGTTATACAAATTGCTCCTTTAGGTTTTATGCGAGGGAGAACCTTAGACAATGCATTTGTGATTTTAGACGAAGCTCAGAATACTACGGAAGCTCAGTTAAAAATGTTTTTAACAAGAATGGGTAAATCCGCAAAGTTTATCGTTACTGGTGATATTACCCAAGTTGATTTACCAAAACATCAAAAAAGCGGATTAAAATTAGCGTTGGATTTATTTAAAAATCAAAAAGGTATTAGTATTGTAAAACTAAACGAAGAAGATGTTGTAAGGCACCCTCTTGTAAAAATAATTATTAAAGTATTTAAATAGAAAAAATGAACGCAATCACAAGTACCAATTTTAATTTTCCCAATCAAAAAAATCTATATATAGGAAAGGTTAGAGATGTGTATAATATAAATGATGAATTTTTGACGATGGTTGTAACAGATAGAATTTCAGCATTTGATGTTGTTTTGCCAGAAGGAATTCCTTATAAAGGTCAAGTTTTAAATCAATTAGCTGAAAAGTTTCTAAAATCTACTGAAGACATTGTTCCAAATTGGATGATTTCCTCTCCTGATCCAAATGTGACAATAGGTCATTTTTGCGAACCTTTTAAAATTGAAATGGTTATAAGAGGATATTTAACTGGTCATGCATGGAGAACTTATAAATCTGGAAAAAGAGAAATATGTGGAGTTCAAATGCCTGATGGAATGATAGAACATCAAAAGTTCCCATCACCAATAATTACTCCGTCAACCAAAGCAGACTTTGGACATGATGAAGATATTTCAAGAGAGGAAATTTTAAGAAAAGGTTTAATTGAGCAACATGAGTATGTGAAATTAGAAGAGTATACTAGAGCTATTTTCCAAAGAGGTTCTGAGATGGCTGATGAAAGAGGTTTGATTTTAGTGGACACAAAGTATGAATTTGGCAAAAAAGAAGGTGAAATATTTTTAATCGATGAGATACATACTCCGGATTCTAGTCGATATTTTTACAAAGAAGGTTACCAAGAAAGACAAGACAATGGAGATCCACAAAAACAGTTGAGTAAAGAATTTGTAAGAGAATGGTTAATGGACAATGGTTTTCAAGGAAAAGATGGTCAAAGGATTCCCGAAATGAACAAGGAATTCGTTGAATCTATTTCCAATAGGTATATAGAGCTTTTTGAAAAAGTAAGTGGAACGAAATTTAAAAAACCTGAATTAAAAAACCAAATAGAAAGAATTGAAAAAAATGTTTTAGAATTCTTTAATTAGATTTCTTGATTTTTAAATCATGGCCCATTTTTTCTTTTTTAGTTTCTAAATACTTTTCATTGTGAATGTTGCATTCAATTTCAATGTCAACTGTTTCAGTTATTTCTAAACCATAGCCAGTTAGTCCTGTTCTTTTTTTAGGATTATTGGTTAATAATTTCATTTTTTGAACACCAACTGCTCTTAAAATTTGAGCACCAACTCCGTAATCTCTTGCATCTCCTTTAAAACCAAGTTTAAGATTTGCATCTAGAGTATCGTATCCATTTTCTTGAAGTTTATAGGCTTTTAATTTATTAAGCAGTCCAATTCCTCTTCCTTCTTGGTTAACGTATAAAACAACGCCTTTCCCAGCTTTATCTATCATTTTCATAGCAGAAGATAGTTGATCACCACAATCGCATCTTAAAGAGCCCAAAATATCGCCAGTAAAGCAAGAAGAATGTACTCTAACTAAAACAGATTCATCTTTTTCCCATTGGCCTTTAACTAGTGCAAGGTGTTCTTCTCCAGTTGTTGTTTGTTTAAAAGCTTTTAGTTTAAAATCTCCATATTTAGTTGGCAGATCTACTTCAACAACTTCTTCAATCAGAGTTTCGTGTTGCATTCTGTAGGCAATAAGGGATTCTATGGTAACTATCTTTAGGTCAAATCTTTTTGCTATTTCTTTAAGTTCTGGTAATCTAGCCATTGTCCCATCTTCGTTCATTATCTCCACAATCAAACCAGCTGGCTCAAATCCTGCCAATCTACTTAAGTCCACTGCCGCCTCAGTATGTCCAGCACGTCTAAGAACGCCTCCAGCTTTTGCCCTTAAAGGGAAAATATGTCCAGGTTTGCCAAGATCTTTTGGTTTTGTTTGGGGGTCAATTAAAGCTTGCACTGTTTTAGATCTGTCAGCAGCAGAAATTCCAGTAGAACAGCCATCGCCAATTAAATCTATTGATACAGTGAATGGAGTGTCAAAATGTGAATTGTTGGAATCTACCATCATCTCCAGTCCAAGTTCGTCACACCTTTCTTCTACAAGAGGAGTGCATATTAAACCTCTTCCGTGAGTAGCCATGAAATTAATTAGTTCAGGATTTGCATTTCTAGCAGCTGTAACAAAGTCCCCTTCGTTTTCCCTATCTTCATCGTCAACAACAATAACAATTTTACCTTGTTTAATATCTTCTAATGCTTCCTTAATTGTGTTCATTCTAATTGATAATTTTTGCAAATTTAATTATATAATCCATCTAAATATTTTGTTTAGATTTTAATAGTTCCAATAATTTAAAATTTGCAGTTTGCCAATTGTAATTTTCAATAACATATTTTCTTCCTTTATCTCCAATCTCTTTTCTTTTATTCTCGTTTTTAAGTAGTGAATTTATTTGATTAACATACTCATTAACAGAATTTCCTATTAGAATATTTTCTTTATCTGTTGCTTTTAAAGAGAGGTTACTAAGTTCGGAAGTTATGCAAGGAATTCCAATGGACATAGCTTCTAATAATTTATTTTGTAATCCACTACCAATGCTCATGGGAGCAAAAAATATTTTACCGCTACTATAGGTTTTTCTTATATCTTTCACCCATCCTTGAACTTCGATATTTTTATTGGCTAATCTGAGAACTCGAGTTGAGGGGCTGCTGCCGGCAATTAGAATCTTTATATTTGGATAGGTTTCTTTTAGTCTTGGAACAATCTTTTTGGCTATATAATTTGCTGCTTCTATATTAGGAAGGTAGCTTAGGTTCCCAATAAATACAAGTTCGTATTTAATATCAGTATTTATTCTCTTGAAGTACTCAGTATCAATTCCATTGCCAATTATTTCAATTTCATTTTTCTTGTGGTGTGCAATTTCTTTTCTATCGTTTTGGGATATTATTATGTGTTTATTGAAAAATTCAAATGCCAAATTTTCAAATCTTTTTAGTCTTTGAAACTCCATTATTACAAATGGTTTTATGAAAATATTTGAAATTTTTATTCTTCTTTCCATCCCTTTGGATAATGAATCCATGTAGTCTATTATTTTAGGAACAGTGTGATTGTTTTTAACATAGATAGCCGTTCTTATTAATTGACAAAAAATATAGTCTGGGTTTATTTCAGCAATATTTAGGTTGATTTTTTTTTGGATAGAATAGTGATGAAAATAATTTACCTGAAAAGGTTTATTGTTGAAAAACGTTTTAAAAAGATTGAAAACTCGTTTATAAAAATTCATTTTATAAATACTTATTGATTCACAATATTTATTCAATTCAGAAATATCTTCTTTATAAATAGAATTCTCAGATAGTGAGATTAAATGAATTTCATGACTTTTGGAAAGTTCTTTTATTTGATAGTAAGACCTTAACTTATCTCCTTTGTTAATTGGATAAGGAAATCTTGATGTCAAATATATAATAATCATAAAATAGATTCAAAAAAACTAACCAACTTTTTAGATATTTTATTTTGATCATAGGTTTTTAAAATATGCTCTCTTGCATATTCACCTATTTTCTTAAAATCTGTTTTACCAGATTCAATTTTTAATGCTTCTTTATAAAAATCTTTTGGAGAATCTGCTATAATAATGTTTTCTCCATTTTTATATTCTATTCCCTCAGCACCAATCTTAGTAGAAATAATCGCTTTTCCATGTGCCATTCCTTCTATGATTTTTACTCTTATTCCACCTGCAGATAATAATGGAACAAGCATTATATCATGCTCTGATATGAATTTAGACGAATCTTTTACCTCATTGTGGTTAAATACATTTAAGTTTTCCTTTTTAAATAGCCAGTGCGGCATATTCTTCCCTGCTAAATGTAGCTCTGCGTTAGGTATTTTTTTTTGAATTTTAGGCCAAATTTCATCTAATAGCCAACCTACAGCTTCTAAATTCGGTTTCCAATCCATTGCCCCAATATGGAAAAACTTTAGTTTCCCATCGTTTCTGTTTATTTTGTTTTTAATGTAATTTTTAGTTTCAATTCCAAAAGGAATTGTTTCAGTATTAACAGGACATTTAAGTTCCTTATACTTTTTTTTATCTTGGTTACTAATTGTAGCAATACCATCAATTTTTCTCAAAACATCCAACTCATAGTTTTTAAGCTGACTGGATAGTAATCTTAAGTAGATTTTTTTAGCTGGGTTTATACTTTCTTTAGAAAGTCTCTGCCAAATAATATATTCTAAGTTGTGGGACCTCAGTATTATTTTAGATGAAGAATATGTCCTTACTGTATCGATGTAGGGAGTGGTGAATAAACTTTCTAAGAGTACAATATCAAAGCTATTAGATTTTAAAGTCTTAATTATTAAGGCGTTGAAATCAGGTGAAAAAAATCTAGAAACATTGTAAGAATCGTAAGTGACCAAATTTGAAAATGCATCTACAATATTTAGTTTTGTATCTACAAAAGTAGATTCTATATTAGAATTTTTTATGTATTGTTCGTCATAATGCTTTAAATCAAATGGGTGTTTTAATGTGTTAATGGTCAGTACTTTAATAGAACCTAATTCATTAATTAATCCTTTGGATATATTGTTAATGGCAATACACCCACCATCAGTTGAGGGTAGTGGTGGTTTATGACATATTTGCAATACTTTCATTTTAAAAAATTCTTTTGTACCATTCTAAATCAAAAATTTTAGCATCTCTATTTGCCTTGTAAAATATAAATATTGAAATGGGTGTTATACAGATTGAACTAAGCCACATTCCAGTGATTGGTAACATGGTATAATTCGAGGCCATTTCCTCTCCAGCTCTAGTAAGCATAAAGTATATTAAAAATATTAAAATTGCAGTAATAACAGGCCATCCTAAGCCACCTTTTTTCACTACAGCACCAAGTGGAGCACCTAAAAAAAATAACATAAAAACAGCGTAGGAAAGTGTGAATTTCCTATTCCACTCAATTTTTAAATTGGTTATGAAGTTATCAGCAGATTTTTCTTTTGCTTTGGCAATTTTCAAATGATTTCTTAATTGATCTAATTTTTTAATTGCTATTTGATGGTCTCTTTTAATGCCGGATTTCTTTTGAGTTTCGCTTATTTTTTGAATATAATTTTCTTTAATATTTGAATATTGATTGATAGTATCTTTAATCATTGATATTTCGTCAGTAATAAGACCATTAATCTTATCGTACTGAGCCTTTTTTTGATTTTTTATAGAGTCATTTAAAGTATATATTTGACCTAAGCTAAGAAGATATTCATCTCTTTTATAAGAGCTTTCGCTAGATCGTTCAAATTCAAAAGCGTTTAGTTCAAAGGATATAACTGTCTTTTTAAAGTTGTATTTTGTGTAGGGTACCTTTGAGTCTTTAAAAGATTCAGGATTCCATTCCTGAATCATATAACCATCTGTAAGTTCTAATTCAAGCTTAGATCTGTCTTGTTGATTAATTAATTTCCCTTTTTTTGCTCTAATTACTCTTTTGTGGTCTCTGGGATCGTTTTTATAGGACCATGATCCTAATTTTTGTTTATTGATATTACTTTGATCGTAAATTAAAACATCGCTAAATTCCTTGCCATTGTTGTCTTTTGCTCCAACTCTTATTGAAAACAATTCTGATTTAAAAAAAACACCAGGCTGAAGTACTAATGCTACTTTGGTTTTTTGAATATCTCTAAGAAGAACTCTCATTTTAAAGTTGGCAACTGGCCACAGACTATTTGTAAAATAAAAGGCAAATAAAGAAACAAATAAAATAACTACCATAAGCGGCTTCATTATTTTAAACAGCGAAATTCCTGAAGCTTTTAAAGCAAGAAGTTCCTTTTTCTCTCCTAAGCTTCCAAATGACATGATTGAAGCCAACAATACCGAAAGTGGAAGCGCTAGAGGAACCCAATTTGCAGAGGCATAAATCAATAGTTCTAGAATAATATTCCATTCCAATCCTTTGCCCATAAGATCATCAATATACAGCCATAAAAACTGCATATCTAAAATCACCATCCAAATAATGAAATTTAGAAGAAATGGACCTAGGAAAGAGGATATTACCATCCAGCTAATTCTCTTCAAATTATTTTAATTTAAAAGATTATTAAATGTATTTATCCCCCAATAGCTTGCTTTAGATTATGAATGTTGTTGTCCCAAAGTAGTCTTAACTCGTCTTCGTCCTCATCGTAAAAATCAGTAACTATAAGAGCAACTTCTTTGGTTAGGTCATCTATTCTTATGGCCATTTCAAAATAGTAATCTTCTCCTTCATCATCATCCCATTGGAATTTAACAGATTCTCCTTTTTTGACACTTTTTTGAGTAGCAGTTTCTTCACTACCGTCCCAGAAAAAAGTAAACTTATTGTCTTTAAGGTTAACATCGTCACAAAACCATTCAGATAAGCCACTTGCTGTACTTAAACAGTTAAATAAAATAATAGGGGAAGTATTAATAATATATTCAAATTCTGATTTTGTTTTGCTCATAGCGATGTTTCTTCTTTGCTTATTATGGCCAATATAGAAAAAATAAAATACAATGTTTATATAACAGAACAAATCCTTAAATTATTATTTAATAATAGAATTATTTATTGAGTACTAATTTTCTAAATTTATCTATATTTGTCGCCTTAAATGGCGCGGTAGCTCAGACGGTTAGAGCGCAGGATTCATAACCCTGAGGTCGGGGGTTCGATTCCCCCCCGCGCCACTTTAATTTCTACCTCCAATATTTTTTATAGAAATTTCATCACTTTTTTATTAAGATTATATTACAATATTCTTAAACGATAAATTAGCCTTTTTTAAAAAAGTATAAATTTAATTAATGAAAAAACCCTTATTGGAATTTAATCAAAATGGAATTTATTGTCCTATAGCAAAAGTTTACATGGATGCTTGGAGACCAGTAGATAAGGTTATAATATCGCACGCTCATGCAGATCATTCTAAATATGGTCACCAAAACTATTTAACCCATCCCAATAGTATTCCTATCGTAAAACATAGATTAGGGAATGTAAATATAGAAAGCAAAGGGTGGGGGGAGAAATTCACTATCAATGGCGTACAATTTTCTTTACATCCTGCAGGACATGTTATTGGTTCTTCTCAAGTAAGGGTGGAATATAAAGGAGATGTTTGGGTATATAGTGGAGATTACAAAAGAGAAAATGATGGTATATCAACACCCTTTGAACCCATTAAGTGCAATACATTTATTACAGAATGTACTTTTGGACTGCCTGCCTTTAATTGGAAAAAACAAGAGGTTGTAATAAACGAGATAAATGATTTTTGGGAAGAATGCAAATCTAATAACCAAACAGCAGTTATTTTTGCTTATAGCCTGGGTAAGGCACAACGTCTCATTGCTAATTTAAATCTTGAAATTGGTAAAATTTATACCCATGGAGCTGTAGAAAATTTAAACGAGGTAATAAGAACTTATAAAAACTTGCCTAAAACCTATAGAATTACTAAGGAAACCAAAAAAGAGGATTTAATTGGAAATTTGGTCATTGCACCCCCAAGTACTCATGGTTCTTCATGGATGAAGAAAATGGTTCCTTACGTTACATCTTCTACTAGTGGTTGGATGACTTTTAGAGGCGCTAGAAGAAGAAGAGCTATAGATAGAGGATTTGTGCTTTCAGACCATGTAGACTGGAAAGATTTAATTCAAACTATTAAAGATACAGAAGCAAAAAATATTGTGTGTACTCATGGTTACAAGGACATTTTCTCTAAATATTTAAAAGAAAAGGGATACAATTCTTTTATTGAAAACACGCCTTTTGAAGAGCAAGAAATACTAGAAAACAATGTTTGATTTTGCAGATTTAGTAGAGCAGATTGACAAAACCAATAAAACCAATCTAAAAGTAAAAGCATTAGAGAAGTTTTTTTCCAGTGCAACGGATCAAGATAAGGTTTGGGCAATTGCTTTATTTTCTTCTAAAAGACCAAAAAGATCTGTTAAAACATCCAACTTAAGGGTTTATGCTGCGCAAATGGCCAATATCCCGTTATGGCTTTTTGAAGAAAGCTACCATATTGTTGGCGACTTGGCAGAAACTATTGCTTTGGTAGTTCCAGAATCTAAACAAGGAGTAAAACCTCCAAGTTTATCACAATTGATTAAAGAAATAAAGGATTTAAAAAATTTGGATGAAATTCATCAAAAGTCTTATCTGTTAAATCGTTGGAGTCACTTGAACTACTATTCAAAATTTGTTTTTAATAAACTAATTACTGGTGGTTTTCGTATTGGAGTTAGTCAAAAGTTAATGACAAAATCTATAGCTAATGTTACTGGGATAGATCAGGACACAATTGCTTATCAAATAATGGGTGATTGGAATCCCGAGGAAGTCACCTACAATCAATTAATCTTGTCTCCAAGTAAAGAAGATTTTATTTACAAACCTTATCCTTTTTATTTAGCAAATCCTTTGGACCAGGGTCTTGAAAAACTAGGCTCTTGTTCAGAATGGGTTTATGAGAACAAGTGGGATGGAATAAGAGCTCAATTAATTAAAAGAAACGATGAAATAATGATTTGGTCTAGGGGAGAAGAGCTAATTAGCAATCAGTTTCCTGAGCTTTTAGTAATGGGGAGCTTTCTAAATAATGGGACCGTTATCGATGGCGAAATTCTTCCTTTTAAAAATTGCAAAATAGGCTCATTCAACGATTTACAAAAAAGATTGGGACGTAAAAATGTTGGAAAGACTACTCTTGAAAATAATCCTGTAATTCTAAAAGCATACGATTTATTAGAATTAAATGGTATAGATATTAGAAATAAGAAATATATCGAAAGAAGAAAGTCTTTAGAAAAAATAGTATTGTCTGTTAAAAATGAAAAGCTTCAATTTTCTAATTCTTATGTTTTTAATAACTGGGAAGAGGTTTCAAAAGCGCATGGTCAAGCGAGAGTTAATAAAAGCGAGGGCTTGATGATTAAAAATATAAATGCGTTTTATAAAGTTGGCAGAAAAAAGGGAGATTGGTGGAAGTGGAAGGTGGATCCGTTAACAATAGACGCTGTTCTAACTTATGCAATGAGAGGACATGGTAGAAGAGCCAACTTATTTACCGATTATACTTTTGCTCTTTGGAAAACAAATGATAAAGGCAATAAAGAGTTAGTAACTTTTGCTAAAGCTTATTCTGGTTTAACAGATAAAGAATTTAAAAAAGTAGATGCTTTTATAAAGAAAAACACTTTGGAAAGGTTTGGGCCAGTAAGAAGTGTAGAGCCAGAATTAGTCTTTGAAATAGCTTTTGAAGGAATTGCTAATTCATCAAGACATAAATCTGGTGTTGCCGTAAGATTTCCTAGAATTTTAAGATGGAGAATAGATAAAACTATTAATGATGCCAACACGATAGAAGATTTAAAAAGTTTAATTCATGCGTGATTCCAAGAATTTTAAAAAATGGATTTTAAAATGGATGGATTCTAAAGGCTGGAAACCACAAAAATTTCAGTCAGATGCTTGGAAAGAAGTACTAAAAGGAGAATCAGGTTTAATCAATGCACCAACGGGTTCTGGAAAAACACTTTCTTTAATTCCTGCAATTGTTTGGCCTTCTCTAGATAACAAAGAAAAGTCCAATCATTTAATTTGTTTATGGATAACTCCACTTAGATCATTATCACAACAAATTAAGATTTCAATTGAAGAGTTTTTAATGGAAAACAACTTAGATCTTTCGGTTGGGGTTAGAAATGGGGATACTTCAATAAAAGAAAGAAATAAGCAGAGAAATAAGCTGCCCAATATTTTAGTGACTACTCCTGAAAGTCTACAGCTAATTATTTCCTCTAATGGTTGGAAGAAAAAATTTGCATTTCTTAGAACTGTAGTGGTAGATGAATGGCATGAACTGATAGGTTCCAAAAGAGGTGTTCAAGTAGAATTATGTTTGGCAGCAATAAGGCATTTTAATTCCAGCACTTCCATTTGGGGAATATCTGCTACAATTGGCAACATAGACCAAGCAAAAGATGTTTTGTTGGGGAATTTTAAGAAAAATAATAATGGTGTTTTAATTAAATCTAACATTAAGAAAAAGATACAAGTTAAGTCTATTGCACCTAAGGAAATAAATCATATGCCTTGGAGAGGACATTTAGGAACTAACCTTACTCCACAGTTAATTCCAATTATTAAAAAAAGTAAATCTACTTTAATATTTACCAATACTAGGTCTCAATGCGAATTGTGGTATCAAAATCTTTTAGATAAAATGCCAGAGTTGGCTGGAGATATGGCCATGCATCACGGAAGTATAGACAGAAACATTAGGCTTTGGGTAGAAGATGCTATTAGAAATGAAAAAATAAAAGTAGTAGTTTGCACTTCAAGTTTAGACTTAGGAGTAGATTTCCATCCTGTGGAGTCTATTGTTCAAGTAGGTGGTCCTAAGGGAGTTGCAAGATTTGTTCAAAGGGCAGGAAGAAGCGGCCATAGGCCCAATCAAGTTAGCAAAATATACTTTTTACCAACACACGCAATTGAACTTATTGAGTCTGCTGCACTAAGCAAAGCTGTTAAAAAAGATTTTGTGGAGCAAAGATCTCCTTATTTATTAAGTTTCGATGTGCTCATTCAGTTTTTAGTCTCTTTAGCTGTTTCAGATGGTTTTTTTGCTGAGCAGACCTTGAATTATATTAAAAAAACCCATGCTTTTTCTATGATAAGTAATCAAGAGTGGGAATGGGTTTTAAGAAATATTACTGTTGGCTCACAAAGTTTACAGGCATACGATGAATATAAAAGAGTAGATATATTAGAAAATGGTCTTTTCAAGGTTAATAGTAGGAAGATTGCTATGCGTCATAGAGTACAAATTGGAACTATT
Organism: Bacteroidetes bacterium MED-G20; assembly: GCA_905181675.1. Taxonomy (GTDB): domain Bacteria; phylum Bacteroidota; class Bacteroidia; order Flavobacteriales_D; family Parvicellaceae; genus MED-G20. The sequence continues at coordinate 1,606 of CAJIYZ010000077.1, read as the reverse complement.
GTTAGCGATGCACTTTTACAGTTGAAATCTATTAATGGAAAAAGAATAGGTAAAATAGAGGAGTGGTTTGTATCCAAATTAAATAAAGGGGAAGTGTTTTTATTTGGCGGACAATATTATAAAATTTTTCAAATGAAAAATATGGAAGTAATTGTTAAGAAGTCTAAAGCTAAAAAAGGTAAAATTGTAAGTTGGATGGGGGGTAGAATGAGTTTTAGCTCTTATATGAGCGAATTGCTTAGGGAAGAATTGTACGAACTAAATAAATCCTTATTATCCGATCCTGAAAACCCATTAAATTTTCTTACTAAAAAACAACTTGAATTTTCTGCGATTCCAAATTCTGATGAATTTCTTATTGAGTCTTTCCAAACAAAGGATGGCTTTCATACAATCTTTTATCCATTTGAAGGTAGGTTTATTCATGAAGCTCTCAGCCACTTAATTGCTTACAGAATTAGCTTATTAAAGCCAATAACATTTTCTTTGGCTTACAATGATTATGGCTTTGAGCTTTTAAGTGATGAGTTTTTAGATGTTCAAGATATTTTGGACAATAATTTATGGGATGATTCTTATTTGTATCAAGACCTTAAAGATAGTATTAACACTTCTGAAATGGCTAGAAGAAAATTTAGAGATATAGCAGTTATTTCAGGTTTGGTTTTTACGGGAATGCCCAACAAAAGAAAGGGGAATAAAGATTTACAATCTGGTAGTCAACTACTTTTTGATGTTTTTAGAGATTATGAGCCAGATAATTTACTTTATAAGCAGTCAATTAACGAAACTTTTGAATATCAGTTGGAAGAGGGGAGACTAAGAGCTGCTTTAAAAAGAATTCAAGATCAAAAACTAATTTGGAAAAAGATACCATATCCATCTCCATTTTCTTTCCCTATAATTACGGACCGTATGCGAGAGAATTTAAGTAGTGAAAAGTTTGAAGACAGAATTAAAAAAATGTTGTTACAATACTCATGAAAAGCATTTGTAAAATAATCCATAACCAGACTTTTACTTTTGACTATAGAAAGGTTGTTTTTTGGGAAGAAGCATCTATTCTAATTTTAAGTGATGTACATATTGGTAAAATAACGCATTTCAGAAAAAATGGAATATCGCTACCATCTTCTCCATCTGTAAATAATTTAAACAGCTTAAAATCAGCTATTGAGGATTACCATCCTAAAGAAGTTGTTTTTTTAGGTGATTTATTTCATTCTGACTATAATTTAGAGTGGGAGCAATGGTTGTTATTTTTCAAATTCTCCAATCTTTCATTCAAGTTAATTATTGGAAACCACGATTCCATTAATTTTAAAATAGAAAATCTAAGTATTTTAAAGTATTGGAACAAGCATCCATTTCATTTTTCACATTATCCAGTAAAAGATTTAGAAATATTTAATTTATGTGGTCACATTCATCCTTCATTTGTCTTAAGGGGAAAGGGTAGACAGAAAATTAAACTTCCTTGTTTTTATATTTCTACCAACCAATTAATTTTTCCATCTTTTGGAGCGTTTACAGGAACCCATATTATTCATTTGAAGAAAAGTGCAGATGAAATTATTTTAATCTCAAAAAATGGATTATTCCCCCT
>CAJIYZ010000076.1 GCA_905181675.1 Bacteroidetes bacterium MED-G20 | reverse complement strand
GATAAAATGATTGATGCATTATTTGCATTTACCAATTGTGAGATGTCTATATCTCCAAATTCCTGTGTTATTGAAGGCAATAAGCCCATTTTTATTGGTGTTTCAGAAATATTAAAAAAATCTGTTGATAGAACAGTAGAGCTTTTAAAGTTAGAATTGGAGATAAAACTTCAGGAACTACAAAACCAGTGGCATTGGCTTTCTCTTGAAAGGATTTTTATAGAAAACAGAATATATAGAAAGATTGAAGAGGAAGAGACTTGGGAAGGTGTTTTAGGAGCAATTAAGTTAGGTCTTAAACCTTTTCTAAAGAATCTCAAGAAAGAAGTTAATCAGGAAGATATAGTTAAGTTAACAGAAATTAAAATCAAAAGAATTTCAAAATTTGATAGTGATAAGGCTGAAGACAATTTACTGAAGATTGAAGACCAAATTATCGAAGTAAATAAAAACCTTTCTAATCTTACTGAATATGCAATAGATTATTACAAGGATGTAAAGAACAAATACAGTGAAGGTAAAGAGAGGAAAACGGAGATAAGAGTATTTGATAATATTGCTGCTAGAAAAGTAATAGTTTCCAACAAAAAACTCTATGTCAATAGAGAAGAAGGTTTTATAGGTTGGTCTCTAAGAAAAGATGAATTTATTGAAGAATGTTCGGATTTAGATGATGTTATAATATTTTTTGAAAACGGAAAAGTAATTGTAACTAAAATAGCTGATAAGAAATTTGTAGGCAAAGGAATAATCCATGTTGCAGTTTGGAAAAAGGGAGATGAAAGAACTATTTATCATTTGATCTATCAAGCTGGAAAAATGGCGCCTTCTTACATGAAAAGATTTGCCGTAAGTTCAATAACAAGAGATAGAGAATATGACATTGTAGGAAATTCTAAAGAATCTAAAATCCATTATTTTTCTGTTAATCCAAATGGTAGGAGAGAAACAGTACTTATAAAACTTCGACCTCGTCCTAAATTAAAGAAACTCAAGATTGATGTGGATTTTGCAGAACTAATCATAAAGGGAAGAGGGAGTAAAGGTAATTTGGTTACCAAGAATTTTATATCTAAAATTGAACAGAGAGAAGCTGGTGGCTCAACATTAGCAGCAAGAAAGATATGGTGGGACGAAGTTGTTTTAAGACTAAACAACGATCAAAGAGGGAAATTGCTTGGTAGTTTTAAAGGAGATGATAAAATCCTAACCATATATAAATCTGGAAAATATTTAATTAGTGGTTTTGAGTTGTCTAATAAATTTGACGATGATTTAATTTTAATTGAAAAATGGTATCCATCTAGAACTCTAGCGTGTATTTATTGGAATCCTAAAAAAGAACTTTATTTCGTTAAAAGGTTTTTGGTAGAAGTAACCACAAAAATGTACAGTTTTATTGACGATGGTTGTGATTTGTCATTAATCGCTGTTGATTATAATCCTAAAGTCAAAATTTCTTTTAATAAACGATTGAAAGAAACTAAAGACTTAGAAGATAAGATTGTGAGTCTAAACGAAATTGTTGACGTTAAAGGTGATAAGGCCAAAGGAAATCAGTTAACGCGCTTAAAAGTTAAGGATCTTTCTCTTATGCAAGTAGAACCAGGAAATGAATGGCCAATAGAGAATAATGATACCGAGGAATCTATTTTAATTGAAGAAATAGAAGATATTCCCGAAATTAAAAATCAATCAACTGAAAATATCACAAATTCCAGCCAAGATTTAATAAGTGATTTAGACAATACTAATGAGGTTTTAAAAGAAGAAAATATTAAAATTGATACTAAATCTGAGAAGCCAATAGAAATGGAGTGGGATGTTGAGTCACCTTCCAACGATGAAGAAGATTTAGACGAAGATGGTCAAATGAAAATCTTTTGATGAGATCTAAATTATTTTTTTTAATACTTTTCAATCCATTTTTTTTAATTACAGTTTATTCTCAAAATGATATTATTCTTTCTGACACAAATTCGCCTATTTATGAATCTGAAAGAAACTATTTAGGAATTAATTTAAGTCCTTTTTTCAATATTATTCTTAATAATAACCCATATGAAAAAATTAAAATCACTTCACTCTATAAAAAGAATTTTGGTAAATTAAATGCTCGTTTTAGTTTTAATTATTTAACCAATCCTGAAAGTAATTTTTTTAATTCCCCTACATCTTCTTCTGATACTAGCATAACCTATAAACTTTCATATTCTAATTACAATCATTTTGATTTCAGGTTTGGCTTAGAAGAGCTAAGATATCTATCATCTTCTAGATTTCATATTGGAATGGATGGTATTTTAGGATATGGGAAACACTTTTCCAGCTACACCCACGAATATTATTTAAAGGACAGTATTGGGAACTATCAAACATTTCAAAATAATTTAATAAATAACAATGAAGGAAATATTAGCTATAATTACTTTATAGCTGGTATCGATCTGTCCTTTGGAATGGATTTGTTTTTATCAGAATCTATATTGTTAACATTGCAATTAACCCCACAGTTTAATTATTGGATAGTTAACCAAAACTCATTGGACATTAATGACCTTAATGGAGAGTTTGAAAATTATGGCAATAACTATGCTGATTTTAAATTAGGATATTTTGATATACTATTGATTTATAAATTTTAGGTCTATAGTTCAACAGATGTTAATGGTGCAGCACTAAGAATTTCATCGTTTGCATTTTCTTTGAAATCTTCGAAGTTATCGTTGAATTTTTTGGCTAGGAAAAATGCTTTTTGATCATATGCATTTTTATCACTCCAAGTCTGTTTCGGATTAAGAGTAGTCGGCGGAACATTTGGACAAGAAGTTGGCATCATTAGACCAAATATCGGGTGTTTAATATATTCTACATTTTCTAAATCGTTATTTAGAGCAGCCATTATCATAGACCTAGTGTGAGATAATTTCATTCTTTCGCCAGTCCCATAAGGTCCTTTAGTCCACCCAGTATTAATTAACCAAACATTGACATTAGAAGATTCTATTTTCTCCCCTAACATTTCAGCATATTTTGTTGGGTGGAGTGGAAGAAAAGGAGATCCAAAACAAGCGGAAAAAGTAACCACAGGTTCAGTTATGCCTTCTTCTGTTCCAGCAACTTTAGCAGTATATCCAGAAATAAAATGAAACATAGCTTGTCCTTTGTCCAATTTTGAAATTGGAGGTAAAACACCAAAAGCATCTGCAGTTAAAAGAAATATGTTTTTTATATTATTTCCTTTGGCACCTTTTGCAGTATTTTTTATAAAATCTAAAGGGTAACTTACCCTAGTATTTTCTGTTATTGAACCATCTTCAAAATCTACTTCATTGTTGTTTTTGAAAATTACATTTTCTAAAATTGCTCCTTTTTTGATTGCTTTCCATATTTCTGGTTCCTTATCTTTAGTAAGATCAATACATTTAGCATAACAACCACCTTCAAAATTAAAAACAGTATCCTCATGCCATCCATGTTCATCGTCCCCGATTAAAAACCTATCAGGATCTGCGGATAACGTAGTTTTTCCTGTTCCCGATAAGCCAAAAAAGATAGCTGTATCCCCATTTTTACCAAGATTTGCAGAACAATGCATCGATAGAGTATTTTTTTGATGTGGTAATATGAAATTTA
>CAJIYZ010000075.1 GCA_905181675.1 Bacteroidetes bacterium MED-G20 | reverse complement strand
TAGCTCTTGACTTAGTTGAATTATTTGGAACTTTAGGACTACTTTCACCATAGCCTTTAAACCTTAACCTGTCTTTAGCAATTCCTCTGTTTAACAAATACTCCATAACACTAAATGCTCGATCCATAGATAATGCTAGATTTGCTTTATCAGGACCTATATCATCTGTATGTCCTTGTATCTCAATATTTATCTCTTCAGATTTTTTTAACCAATCTATAAAACCATCCAAAACAATTTTTGAGGATTCTTTAAGATGGGAGGAATTAGACTCATAAACAATGTCGTTAAGAGTAAAGGTCTTTCCCTTTTCAATCTCTTCAGTCTCAATAACCTTATCCTTAACAATTGTATTAGATATATCGTTTTCAGAGATGAGTAAAGATTCAAAACCACTACCTTCACTTTCAATCTGTAAGAGTGCATTTCCTTTAATATTTTCTACATTTACGATTGCTACAAAATCTCCCTCTAGGTCAACATTAAAAGCCTGCTCTGTTTTATTTCCATCTTTATCTCTTAAAACAATTTTTGTTTCACTTTTTAAAATTGCCTTACCCTTTGCCAAAACAATTTTATCAGGTTTTGCTGTTTCTGGTATTTCAAAGTAAAAAATATCTTTTCCTCCAAGCCCCTCTTTTCTTGTTGAAGAAAAATAGCCGTAGTGACCATCCACACTTACAATTAAAGATTCTTCCGGCTCTTCACTATTAATAGGATATCCAATATTTTTTGGTTCGTCCCATATATTGGTTTCAGGGTTTTGTTTGGTGAAAAAGATGTCATATCCACCAGCTCCCCAACGATAATCTGAAGACTCAGAAACAAAATACAAAGTTCTACTATCGGTATGTATAAATGGAGATTTATCACTTTCTTCTGTATTTATTGGTCTGCCAATATTGACAGCTTTGGACCAACTACCATCTTCATTTCTAATGGAGTAATAGATGTCAGTTTTACCAATACCTCCTGGCCTAGCTGAGGAAAAATACAATGTTTTACCATCTCCAGATAAAGATGGCTGCGCTTCCCATGTTTGAGCACCATTTATGTTAGGACCTAAATTTTCTAAAGCAGACCATCTATAAAAAGAGCTGTCGTACTGAGTATCTTCATTTTTAAGAGTTATTGTTTTTAATTCTTTTTTTGATGAATATATATCGCAATTGAAATAGCCACCATTATTTAGACAGGCACAGATGAACATCTCTTTATTATTTAATGAAATAGTAGCACCTCCATATTTTGGTCCTTGATTAAAAGGTTCTTCCAAAGGCTCTCCTTTAACAAAATCGTCTCTAAAACCTTCTCTTTCTCCAAAAGCAAAAAGTTGCTCGTGATGTACAGCATAATCTCCTTTAATATATTCGTCGAATTCAATAGTGTAATAGATTTGATCATTATCAGGTGAGATTACAGGGAGAATTTCATTTCTTTCAGCAGTCGAAATATTTTGAAGAACCTTTGGTTCAAAGGGAACTGGATTAGAATAAAAGTCGCAAAAGAAACTAGACATTTCTAAAGAAGCATTGATATACAATTTTTGATTTTCATAAACGGACGAAATTCTTTTTTTGTTTTCTGTTGGGAATTCTAAAAATTTTTTGAAATATTTAACTGCCTCACAATCATTTTTGTCTTGGTAATTTATTAGACCTAAATAGTAATATAGATCTGCATGATATGTCGGGCAAAGACTCTCTAATTGATAAAAATATTTTTTAGGAAATTCCATACTTCCACCAACAGAATATTTTCTCCTAAATGAAGATTTAGCCAATTCCCAAATACAAGGAATACAGTCTTCTTCCAATTCTAAAGTTTCAAGTAAAAATTTAACCCTATTTTTATAATCGTACTTTTTATAGTTCCTTCCCTTTAAATAAAGTTTTTCTACGCTAGGCGGAATTTGCTCATCACATTGAGAATCTTGAGATATTAAATTTCCATGAAAGAATAAAACTGCAAGAATTAAAAATATTTTATGTCTATTTTTCAACAACTTTAATTTCATTTTCAGAATAAGCTACAATTGCTGCAACAGTAGCATCACCAGTAACATTAACTGTAGTTCTACACATATCTAAGATTCTATCAACTGCAAATACAAGACCAATACCTTCTACTGGGATTTGAGGAAACAGCCCTAAAACAATGGTTAACATAACCAATCCAGCACCAGGAACTGCTGCAGAGCCTATTGAAGCAAGAGTAGCTGTGACCAGAATTGACAACTGGTCTGTCATAGATAAATCTATATTAAATGATTGTGCAATAAAAACTGCTGCTACGGCTTGGTACAAACTAGTTCCATCCATATTTATAGTAGCCCCTAAGGGCAAAACAAAACTTGAAACTTTTTTTGAAACTCCTAATTCCTCCTCCACTCTTTCCATTGTCAAAGGCAACGTTGCAGCACTTGAACTTGTGGAGAAAGCCAAAAGCTGTGCAGGTGAAATAGCTTTAATAAATCGAATAAATTTCACTTTGGCAAAACGTCTGATTAAAAATGGATAAACTATAAATATCATTATTGCTAGGCCAATAATTACAGTAAGACTATAAATCCCTAAACCAGATAAAATTTGAAATGCAAAATTTAAATCACCTTCAGATACTTGCACCAAAACTCCAGCCAATAATGCAAAAACACCAATAGGAGAATATAGCATAATAATATCTACTATTTTAAGAATAATTTCATTGACACTTTCAAAAAATATTCGAGCTGGACTAGACTTGCTTTCTGGTATCATGACCATTGCAATTCCAAATAAAATAGCAAAAAATATTACCTGTAGCATATTTCGATTATCAGATGCGCTTACAATAAAATTGCTTGGAACTAAATCTACTAAAGGCTGTAATGGCCCTTTTTTCTTTGTAACACTAGCCACCTCTAACTTTTCTTGAGATTTATTGGAATATTTTTCTACTAACTTCCCTCTAGTTTCATCATTCATGAATTTTCCAGGCTGAATTGTATTCACCAAAAACAAACCAATTATAATTGCTACAACAGTAGTTGTAATATAAATAAATATTGATTTACCACCCATTTTACCAAGGGTCCTTACATTATTCATTGAAGCAATTCCTACTATTAACGATACCAAAACAAGAGGAACAGCCAATAGCTTTAAAGAATTTATAAATATTTGTCCAAATGGGGATATCCAATCTTCAGTAAAGACAATCCAACCTTGAACGGTGGCCAATATACTATATGCCAATCCTAAAATAAGTCCAATAATAATTTGAATATAAAGGGGTATTTTCTTTTTCATAAAATTTACAACTTACTGGTTCTATTTCTTAATAGGTGATCTGCTAATACTATAGCAGCCATAGACTCCACAATAGGAACAGCTCTTGGAACTACACAAGGATCGTGTCTGCCTGAAACACTTAACTCAACATTATTTTTTTCTTTGTCTATACTGTTTTGTTTGGTCATAATTGTTGCCACAGGCTTAAAAGCAACATTAAAATATATTTCTTCACCATTGGAAATACCTCCTTGAATTCCTCCAGAATAATTTGTTTTGGTAGAAACATTGCCATTTTGAGCATTAAATTCATCATTATGCTCAGAACCAGTCATTTTAGAACCATTAAATCCAGAACCATACTCAAAGCCTTTAACGGCATTTATAGATAGCATTGCTTTTCCTAAGTCTGCGTGCAATTTATCAAAAACAGGTTCACCTAATCCTGACTTAACTCCTCTTATAATACACTTAATTTGTCCGCCAACAGTATTGCCTTTGGACTTTAACTCTGTAATAAGATTTATCATTTTAATAGATGCATCGTTATCTGGACATCTTACAATATTTGAATCATAATCTTTATTTAAATCTATATTATTCACATCGGCAAAAATATTTCCAATACTTGCAACATAAGCAGAAATTTTAATTCCGTAAGTACTCAATAATTGTTTTGCTATTGAACCAGCAACGACTCTACAAGTAGTTTCTCTTGCTGAAGATCTTCCACCACCACGATAATCTCTAAAACCATATTTTTCATCATAAGTATAATCTGCATGAGAAGGTCTAAATACATCCTTAATATTATCGTAGTCTTCAGACTTATAATTTTTATTTGGGATTAAAAAACCAATAGGAGTACCTGTAGTTTTTCCTTCAAAAATACCTGAAAGTAATTGAACCTTATCCTCTTCTTTTCGGGAGCTAGTTACTTTGCTCTGTCCTGGCTTCCTTCTGTCTAAATCTTTTTGGATTAAGTCCTGATTTATTTCTAAACCAGCCGGACAACCATCAACAACACCTCCGATCATTGAGCCATGTGACTCACCATAAGATGTAAGCTTAAATATATTCCCAAATGAATTTCCCATAAATTAATACTAATATAGGGTAAAGAATTAGTAGACTAAAGTTTGTCAATATATTCATTTATAGTAACAGCATCCTTATAATCCATAACATTAAAATAAAAACAAAACCAACGTAGACCATCTTCGTCAGATTCTTCATAGAAATCGAAATTATTATTTAAAATAAATAGCGGGTGATTCATTATTTTAAGTTGAATTTCTTCTGTATTAGATTTTTCATTAATCGATATTCTATTATATACTCTTTTTAAATTCCCCTTAAATAATTCAAAACTTCCATTAAAAACTTCTTTGTATTTTATTTTCAATCTTTCTCCCTTAACGGTTAGAATTTCAAAATAAGAAGAAGAATAGGAAACTAATTTCCCTTCTTTACCATTGACCAAAAGATTATTTTCTAAAATATAGCCATACTGAAAAGCAAAAATTATTCCAAGAAATAAATTCTTTAGGTACTCCCAGAGTAATGCCAATAATATTAAAACAACACTACCGGTAATTAGAAGATTATCACTTACCACATCTGCAACTTTCAAGAAAATAAATAAGGTCCAAATAAGATATACTAGTACATCGTAAAAAAATAAATACTTTTTATAAGACAGCTTGTTTTTAAGAGAGACTTTCAAAAACCTTCTAATTAAAATAATTGCCCCTAATAAAATTAAAAGCTGAAAAACAAAATTAAATATGTAAGATAATACTGTCAATTGGCAATAAGATTTTTATTGTTAAAATACCAATTCAAATAAGGAAGCACATACTGACTAATCTCTACATAGCTTCCTTCACTAGAGAGAATATTCTCATCTTTAAAAAAGGAAATATACTCTGCTATTAAAGCCTCATCCCAAGTTGAGAAATATTCATTAAGATATTTTAAGTTTATTTTTTTATGAAGAAAAACCTGAAGCAAAACCATTATTTCTGTATTATTTAAAACATCAGGAAATACGGTTTTAAAGTCATTTGAAAATTCAAAAATATTGGTTTCATTTTTAATTATTGAAGCTATCCAAAAATTATTAAACCAACCTATATTCCCATTAGTTACAGCATTTATTTTATTAAAATTCAAAGCAGATCTCAAAGACTTTGAAAAATTGATTTTATTGCCTTTGCTATATATATCTATCCCAGCAAGACTATTTTTAAACTTGACAATACTTTCCAATTGTTTTTTAGAAAAATCAAGAGTAGATATATATTTTAAAACAGATTTATCAATATCAGAATTGATTCTTAAATGATTCAGAAAATGTTTATTTATTTCTATAATAAATACTAATTTATTCTCATAGCGTTGAAATATATCCAACCAATTATTAATGGCATTGTATCCATTTTTATTTTTTCTCCACCATAAGTCAAAATCATTTAAAAAAACAATAGAACCATTTTCTAATTCTTCTAAATCAATTAGATCTGAAGAGTTATCATTCACTTTATGTAACAGCTTTGACAATTGTGTTTCTACAGAATTATTTAAAACATAGTTTGGAGGGTCAACTGCAAAACAGTTCTTCTCTTTGAAAGATTCTATAAGATTGTTAAGGATATAAGTTTTTCCGGATTTAGATTCTCCGGAAACCACAATAACATTTTGACTATTTATGGATTTGGAAGCAATAGATTTTTTAATCTCATGAATTTTATTTTCAATAAATTCAGAAAAAAATGTGTTGGGTTTTGCACTATTGGTAAAAAGCTGTAGATATAATTTTGGCAGATTATCAAGTTGTGTTTTGGAAGGATTACATTCTTGAACAAAATTTCTAATTATTTTAATTTTATCTGACTGAGCAAGCAGTTCTCTGGGCGATTCCTCTGTAGTAACCAAATCAACAATAGATAAAAACTTTTCAGAAATAAAATTTTGGATTTTAACTAATGGTGATTTGGAAGAAGAAGAACTTAAATCCACATACTTTTTAGACTCATTAGACATTAAAAAGTGGTAATCTGAGAATTTTCTTGTATTGATTTTCAAGTCCTCTAAATAAGAATTCAGCCTTTGTTTTTTTAGAGAAGAATTCTTTTTAAAATCATCGATTTTAAAAATCAATTTTTTCTTAGCATCTTTTAATAACTCAGGACTATTTTGATTGTCCATTGTAAAGACTACCAATTTAAAAGAGCTTATTAATTCTTCAAATTCTTCTATAAGCCATTCTCTATATTCCTTAGCTGTATTATTAATGGGGAAAATAATATTTTCACTATATAGGAATTGGAGACTACTTTTTAAATTGTATTGTTTGTCAATTAAGTTGTTTTGTTGAATCAGAAAGTTGTCTAGAATCTCTGCTGAATAAAGATTTATTTCTGATGGTATCTTGTCAAAAATATCGTCGTTATTCATCATCCAATTACTAGATTCTAATGATCTAATAACACTTCCAAAGGTTCTTTGTAATTGATCAATCCAGTTGTTGATATTTACTTGTTTTTTTAGCGATGCTTTTTTGGTAGAAACACTAAGCAATTCCTCAATTTGAACAAAGGTATTTTTATTGAATATTATTGAGAGCTCGTTAATTTGTTTAAATGCCAAATTCTCAACAATTATAGAGCAACAATACAGGGCTTTTATATTATGAAAAACAAATACATTTTTAGACAATCCAAATGGAAATTCCTCTAAAAGACCCCATTTTTTTCTGTAAGATTTTGGGTTAAAATCATCTTCTCTATTTTCAGCTAAAACTTTAACATTATTCTCACCTATATCTTTAATTACAGCATTTAACAACTTGGTGACAAGCATGTTTAGTTCTTCACTTAATTCAGAGAAAATTTCTGTATTAACTGCATTCAAAACGGGGAGTATATCCTTCTTTTTTTCTTGTCTAATAAAATCTTTGTAGCTCTTTATATACTTTAAATGAATACTACCAAAAATTCTTAGCAGTCGGTTAAAATGAGAAACAAAATTATTTTTAAGATGGAAATCAATCAGTTTAAGAACTGGCAAGATTGTATTTATTTCTTTCTTTCGATTTAAATAATTAGTTTTTAGCTTTTTATTGTAGAGACTATTTGAAAAGTTTGAATTTTCTAGGAATTCTAAAGAATACTTAAAGTTAATTTTTGGAGGTATTTTTGATAAAAAGTCATTAATTAAATTAAAATAATTCTCAATGTTTTTAAGAGTACTAAACTCTAAATCATCCGCAATATATTTAACTTTATCTGTATTGAATAAATGTCTTTTTAATTCATCTAATAATTTAGAATTGTTGTAAACATTTATGTAATATTCCTCAAATTTCACAATAGAGGATTGAATATCATTTATAAAAGATTTATTTATTTGTTTTAATTCTTGGTGCCAGAAATTGGTTTGTTTATCAAAATTATTGTCAAAAGTTCTAATTATTGAACCACTTATTTTTTCTTTAAGAACTACATTTTTTGGGTTTTTAATAGTTTTTGTAGTCGTTTCTATTTTAAAATCGTCTTGAAAACTATTGGCTGCTTCTAGAAATAATGCAGAACCTATTTCTCCAAATAATTCATTAGAAGATTGGATGAACTTTTTCTCACTCCCAACTTTAAGTTTAGGTAGTTTTATTAAAATCAAGTCTGTTTGATGACTTTTGATTCTTATGTATTCATTAATGTCCTTTTGCTCTAAATAGTTATTTATAACGTGGTACTCCGCATTCATTCGTTTTCTATCTATAATTGAGCTTATTTTAAGTTCAATTTCATCAGAACTAGTATTTTTTGAATTGACAAAGTATATATTAAGAACTGCTTTTTTCCATTTCTTGGAAGATCTTAAGAATTTCACCAATTGAAGAGATAATTCATTTTCTTTATTAAAACCATCCCACCATAAATCAATAGAGCTGAAACTACCAAACCCTCTATTTTGATCATAATCTAGATAAAGAATATTGTAATCTAAATCTTTAAGTTTCTGAGTCATCTCACTAAACCATATTGGATCTTTGGTGTTTTTAGCCCAACCCATTAAAACAGTATTTGGGTCAACTCCAGAAAAACCATAAGTTGTAGCAATAGATTCAATTCCTTTAAATACGTTTTGACAATATAACTTTCTATGAAAAATAGAATCATCTATAATTAAATTATCTTTTGTATTTTGATCAGACTTGGGGAATAAAACTTTAGCAGATTTCGTTTCAATTAAATCAAAATTAGATACCATTCCGGCTCTTCCTATAATAGATTTTCCAAAGTCTATCAGATGTGGTCTATTAGATGTTCCTCCGCTGAAAAGTAAAATATTTGGTTGCCAATTTCTTTTGTGAACAGTCTTCTTCTGAAGGTTTTTTAAACCTGTTTTCACTACAGTATTCCAAACACTTAACCAAACATCTCCAGTTCCAAGCACTAAGTCTTTCTTAGATAACCAAAACCAAAAAATTATCATTAATAAAACTGAAATAAGAGTAGCTCCAAGATTTAATTGGATCATTAAAAGTAAAGTAGAAATGGCTCCTAGAAGTGAAATCCATATAGGAATTTTAAACTTAGGTCTAAAATCTGGACTAGACCATTGTTCTAAAAAACAAGATATATTAATAAATAAATAAGCTGCCATATAAAACATTGCCACCAACTCTGCAATAACATTCAACTCACCAATAAGAATTCCAATTTCAGCAATAAGAAAAGTTAGAAATAAAGCATTTCTGGGTTCTTTGTTTAATCCCGATTCTTTGGCAAATATATTTGGAGTTATATTATCTAAAGACATTGCCTGTAAAATTCTAGGCCCGCCCAAAATACCTCCTAATGCAGAAGATAAAGTTGCACCCCAAACACCTCCAAGAACTAAAAGAGGAATTGCGCCATACTCAATTAAAACATTGTTATTAGATCTTAGAAATTCTCCATCGATATTGTAGTAAATAAATAAAGAGAGCAGTATGTAAATAATTAATCCTATTGATATTGACAACATTGTACCCCATGGAATAGAAATTTTGGGATTTTTCAAATCTCCACTCATGGCAACTCCAGCTGTAAATCCTGTTACTGCAGGGAAGAAAATACCAAATAAAGTAGCAAAACTTGGAGATTCTATTATATCTGAACCTACCTTCAATCCATCCGAAGAACCTAAAAAAACAGATCCTAAAGAAAGTACAATTAAACCCAAAATTACATATTGTATCTTCAAGGCGAAACTTGTACTTATGTAGGCAATAGTAAGAACTATAATTAAAGCAATAGAGCCAAATAAGCGAAGTTTATTAGTGGATATTCCCCCAACAGCCCAATCTTCGTTAATTACAGGAATTAAACTTTCAGAAAAACCAATTAAATAAAGAGAAATACTAAAAGCAGTAGCAATAAAAATAGTTAATCCAATAGCGCCTCCTATAGGAAGACCCAGACTTCTAGTAAGCATATAATAAATTCCTCCTTTGTCAATTTTTTTATCTGTAGCAATGGAAGAAACACTAAGGCCGGTTGTTATAGAAATTAAGTGGGCAAAAAATATAATGCTTATAAACTGTAGAATGCTAGATGAATTACCAACAACACTACCAAGCCTCATATACATAATGACCCCTAATATTGTTAGTAAAGAAGGAGTCAAGACACCACTAAAAGTTCCAAATTTTTTCTGACTTGCCATTAAAAGAATGAAATTTATCAATAAATATGCTAAAAGGAAATTATATTACAGTCATTAATCAAAACAAATATGTTTAAGAACTTAAAAGTATTAGAATTATCAAGTGTATTGGCAGGTCCAGCAGTTGGAATGTTTTTTTCTGAATTAGGTGCACAAGTTGTGAAAGTGGAGAATAAAACAACTAATGGTGATATAACTAGAAATTGGAAACTCCCTAATGAAAAAGAGAATGATTTATCTGCTTATTTCTGTTCTGTAAATTACAAGAAAAATTATATTTTTTTAGACTTCCACAACCAAAAAGACAGAGCAGAACTTGAAGTTTTAATTAAAAAATGTGATGTAATGATTACTAATTTCAAAGGGGAAGATGCCACTAAATTCAACCTGAATTTTGAAGAATGTAAAAAGTTAAATCCCAACATTATTTATGCACATATAGGAGGATTTAAAAACAATCCAAAGAGAGTTGCATTTGATATAGTTTTACAAGCAGAAACAGGCTATATAAGTATGACTGGAAATAAACAAGAATTTGCAAAAATGCCTGTTGCTTTAATTGACGTACTAGCTGCACATCAAATTAAAGAAGGAATATTGACTGCCATGATTTTACAGAATAAAGAAAAAAAAGCTTACAAAGTATCAACTACATTGGAAGAAACTGCTATTGCCTCTCTTATGAATCAATCTTCTAATTTCTTAATGGCAAAACACCAAGCCAAACCTTTAGGAACCTTGCATCCAAATATTGCACCATATGGAGAGGTGGTCTCAACTTTAGATGGCAAAAAATTAATTTTGGCAATCGGAACAGATTATCAATTTAAAGTATTTTCAAATATAATTTCTATTGAAAAAAAATGGATAGATAAATACAAGTACAATCAACAAAGAGTTAAAAAAAGAAAAGAGCTTATTGGAATTATAAACACCAAAACAATAGAAATATTTTCTAACGACTTAATCGAAAGATGTTTGGAGGACAAAATTCCGATTGGAGAAATAAACAATCTAGAAAAAGTAATGAAAAGCAGAACAGCAAGAGAAATGGTTTTAGAAGAAACTATTGGAAAGCAAAAAACTAAACGAATTAAAACTGTAGCTTTTGAGTTAACTAGCTGATTTTATTTTTTGAATTTTCGAATTTAATACCTTTATTATATTTGTGCCATCCTCTTTAGAAATTTGAGAACCAAAATTATATTCCTTATCCAAAGCATTAACAATAATTGTTCCTTGACCAACTATCCAAAAAGAATCGTTAAAAACTTTAGAAAAAGATTTTTCTTCTAGGGGAGCTAATTTTATTTTTTTAAGATTATTAGTCATAAATACTCTAGCTTTTCCGTATCCCCAAATTGATTTTTTGATGGAAAATCTATCTTCATCTATTTTAATAAATTCAATACCAAATTTTCTCCAAATCAATACTCTTGAAACCTTGTACAAAAAATAAGTCCAAAAGGCTAAAAATGTATAGAAATAAATTTTTTGTCCTACTAGCTCTTGAGTAAAGAATAAAAAGTAAAATACCACAAGTCCACAAGTCAACCAAATTAATAGCCAAACAAGCATAACCGTCATCTTCCAATGATCAGTCTTAGAGGATATTACCATAGTGAAAAAATCTTTTTGGTCTTCATAAGACACTCTACTAGAAATCCATTTCATAATGTAAAATTATCAACTTTAAATTATTTACATGAGTTATACGAAACTTTTAATGAAAAAACCCTGTATAAGGAACTCTAATATTTAGGCATGAAAATTGTGAGTTATAGTAATATGTTAAATAAATCAAGTTTTTTGGCTGTGGCCATCTTATATTTCACAGTTAATTTGTTTACTACAAAAGTAATTTCTCAGACAGAGAATACTTATGAAAATTTATTGGTCTTGTATGTAAATGAAGATTTTAAAAATTGTTTTAATAAATCTTTAAAATACACAGTTAAAGAAAAAACTAAAAAAGACCCTCTGCCTTATCTTTTTGCCGCAAAAGCTAGTTATGAAATGAGCCAAGACCATAAATACACAGAAGAATTTCCAAAAGCTAGAAAAACTGCTTTGTCCTACGCTGCCAAATATCGAAAAAAAGACAAGGAATATCTTTTTAAGGAGGATGCTGAAGAGTTTATAAATGATTTTAAATTAAATATAATAGAAGAACTAGAAAATTACTTATTAGAAGGAACAGATAAAACATACTCAAAGGCAGTAGGATTGACCAAAAAGACTTGTGATATTGACCCAGAAGATTATGGTGCAAAATTACTCTACTCTGTCCTTTGCACAATTACAAAAAACAAAACTAATGCTAAAGAATATTTAAAAATTTGTATCCCAAAATTAGAAGAATATGAAAAAAATAAATTTAGTCTTAAGTATATGACCGAATCGCAGCAATCACTTTTGAGGTATGCAATAATGGAGTATACTAAATATTACAAAGAAAAAGATGCTGCAAAGTCAAAGAAAATGATGGAGTACGGAAAGCCACTTTATTATGATGAAAACGACTTTTCTAAAATTGAATACAACATGGACTATAAATTTCTATTTGATGATTTTAAATAAGAAATTTTCAACTGCTTTATGAGGTTCATTCTATTTTTAATTATTTCTATTTATTCATTTATTAGCCTTGGGCAATCCTACACTTATAAAATTGGTTTATTAAAATACAATGGTGGTGGAGATTGGTATGCAAACCCAACTGCACTAACTAATTTAATTGAATTTTCCAACAAAGAAATAGGCACTAATATAGATCCACAATACGATGAAGTTGAGATTGGAAGTAATTTATTATACAATTACCCTTTTGTTCACTTGACGGGGCATGGAAATATTGTTTTAAATCAACAAGAGATTAACAACTTAAGAAATTATTTGATAGCTGGTGGATTTTTACATATTTCCGATAATTATGGACTAGACCCTTTTATAAGAAAAGAAATCAAAAAAATATTCCCAGAACTAGATTTTGTAGAACTCCCATATTCACATGCTATATACCACCAAAAATTTGATTTCAGTAACGGATTACCTAAAATTCACCAACACGACGAGAAACCTTCTGTAGGGTATGGAATTATACACAAGGGAAGATTGGTTTGTTTTTACGATTATGAATGTGATTTAAGCGATGGTTGGGAAGATTCAGATGTTCATAAGGATTCAGAAGAAACTAGAGTTAAAGCACTTCAAATGGGTGCAAATATTCTTTCTTATACTTTTTTAGGAGCTAAAGACTAATTTATTATTTATAATAATTATGTTCCACTCAATGATGAAATTTACTTCAATAGTTTACAAAAAACTATTCTGAATATATCCAAGGATTATTAGTTATAATTTTCTTTACATCTAAAATTTGCAATTCTTTTACTCTTTCTCTAAGAGAAACTAAATTAGTAGATGAATCAGAATACAAGTAAAACCAGGTTTCATCCTTATTATTTCGAATTTTTGACTCAAGATTGTATTCCCTAAGAAATATCTGTTTGTAGTCTACAGCATTATTAAAATCTTTGAAAGCCCCTATAATTAAGTAATATGACTTATTTGATTTACTAGTTGTTTTATCACTTTGAATTTCAGGTTCTTTTATAATTGATTTTGATATTTCATTATTACTTTGGATTATTTTGGTCTTTTTGGATTTGTCTTTTACTATAATATTTGATGTAGAATCTTTTTTTAGATTATCACTATAATATCTAATCATTGAATCCAAATCTGACTTATTATATTTTAAATTGTCAATTAAACTTTGCAAACCAAAGACAATACTGTTAAGGCTATCTTTCAAAGAATTTATACTATCTCTGTTATTATCAATTTTCAGAGCAGCTTTAATTTGATTTTGCTCCATAAAATCTGTTTTCTCAAATAGTGAGTTGTTTTGATTTTTCAAATCCTCAATATCTTTTAAATTTGAAAAATTATTATTTTTATACATAAGAAATTTCAATGAAATTTCCTGAGATGTAAATCCATAGGATTGTAATGACTTGGTTGGTATTTCAAAAGTATATGAGAGTTGAATAGCATCGTCTAAAATTACACTTGCAGAGATTGCTGAGCTATTTTGGTGGGAATAATTTATATTTAAAAAGAATTTATTTTTGAAATCAAACAAAATATTCCCTTCATAATTAAAAGGAATTCCTTGAACACTTTGTAACAAAATTATTGGGGTTAAATGAAAATCATCTCCTTTTAAAGAAAAGGTATATTGGCTATGGATATTAAATTGGCGAATAAAACTATAGTTTAAATTATTTGAATTATTATCATTAAAGTATACGATAGAATTTTGAAAAATGTTTTTGGTAGTTGCACCAATTACAAATTTATCTAGCCTATAATTAAATCCAAAATCTGCATCAAAACCCGAGTACTTTTGGTTACTTTCAAATATTACAGATTCAAATTGGTCAAAAGCTATAATTTGGTCAAATAATATTCTGTTTTGGAAAAAACCACCAGATAAAGCAAAGCTAAAGTCACTTTTTTTAGAAATTCTTGCTTTATACTTATAAGTAAGGTAGCCACTTGTTTTACCTATTATATTAGTGACATCGTTTAAAAGTCTAAACCCGATAGCACTTTTTTTGTTCTCTAAAGGTGAGTCAAAAGAAATTTGCTGTATTTCTGGTGCTCCAACAAATCCACTCCATTGTTTTCTGTAACCTAAAAATATGTTTTTTGGCCCCTCTCCTATCATTGAGGGATTTAATAAAATTGGATTGAAAATATAATGTGAATTATACTCTGTTTGCTGACTTTTAGCAATTATTGGAAAGCTAAATAGGATAATATGAAAAATTATTTTTTTTAAAAACCTCATTATTTATTTCTTAGTAACGTTATTGAACCTCTATAAACTTCATCACTATCCGAAAAATTTATAAGATAATAATAGGTGCCATCTGGTAATTCATCATCGTCTAGATAGCCATTCCAATCATTTTTATAGTCATTGTCAGAATAAATTTCTCTTCCTCTACGATTGTATATATAAACTGTGGCAGAACTTAAAGACTCTATATTCTCAATAACCCATGTGTCATTCTTTCCATTGCCATTTGGAGTAACTATGTTGTTTACAAATAATTTAAAATCATTAATGACTTCAATATTTAAAGTGTCTTGATTTATACAGCCATTAAAGTCTGTCACTTCTAAAATATAATCAGTAGTCTGAAGTGGTGAGGCTTCTGGATTAAAAATAGTGCTATTACTTAATCCGTCAGTAGGACTCCAATTAAAATTAAGACCGCCAGAGACAAAGGACATTAGCTGCACTGAATAACCCTTACTGACCGAAGTATCTAATCCTGCAAATACTGTTGGTAAAGAAAATATTTCTACTGTTTTCTCAATTGAATCTTGACATTGAAAATTAGATTCAGCTATTAACTTCACCGTTTTAATACCTGAGTTTACATATACATTTATAGGGTTTTCAGATCCTGAAGTTTGACCATCTCCAAAATACCATGAATAAGTAAGTGGAGATCCATCATTAATAGACGACTGATTAGTAAAAATTAAGTCTTGATTAATACAAGCTTCTGTAAAAGTGAAATTTGCAACAGGAAAAGGTTTTACCTCTATTGAAATAATTGTATCATTGGAACAAGAATTGGTGGACGTCACAGACAATTCCACATCATAAGATCCATCATTTAAGTATAAATGAGAAGGGTTTTCAACAATAGAATTTTGACCATCTCCAAAATTCCACAAATAGGAACTTATAGAATCTGAAGTATTAATTTGAGAATTATTTGAGAAGGAAGTAGGTGAACCATAACAAACAGCACCAAAAGTGAAATCAGGATATGGAAGAGGGTTTACCGCAATTGATTTAACTACTGTGTCATAACATCCTGCATTAGATGAAGAAATCAATTCTACATTAAAACTTGAAGCACTCAAATAATTATGAACTGGATCTGTCGTTGAAGAATTATTTCCATCTCCAAAATTCCATTCAAAATTGAGTCCTCCAGGTGTGGAAGAATTTTGAAAAATAGCAGCTTCGTTAAAACAAATATTATTAGAAGTGAAATTTGCAGTTGGAATTGGACTTACTGAAAGAATTTTTGAAAATGAAGAACTACATCCATTTATAGAATTAGTAGTTAAGGTAATATTGTAATTATTGTTACTTAAATATAAATGAGATGGATTGTACTGATTTGAAAAATAACCGTCTCCAAAGTTCCAATTAAAAACTAAGTTAGGTGATGAAACTGTATCTGTATTATTTAAAAACAATGCAGAATCATAAAGACAAATACTATCTATGGTAAATAAAGTATTAGGAACAGGATAAATAATTACAGTATCAATATATGAATCTTGACAACCAGAATTGGTATTAGATATTAAGCTAACTGAAAAAGTGTCAGCAACAGTATAGGTATGGGAAGGACTGTTTAATCCAGAATTGTTACCATCCCCAAAATTCCATACATAAGAAATAGATGCTGCAGTAGTTTGAGTTGTATTTATAAAGTTTATAGATTGTCCAAGGCAAACACTGTCTGCAATAAATGAAATAGTAGATCTTGGAAGAACTGTAACAGTCTTAGTTAAAGAATCTTTACAACCATTATTAGACGCTACTAATAACTTTACATCATAATCTGAATGTGTAGGGAAATTATAAACTGTATCGCCTGTAAGTGAATTGTACGATCCAGAGCCATCACCAAAATCATAAGTATATGTTAAGGAATTAACCGAAGAACTGTTAAAAACCATATTATCACCATCACAAACATCAACTTGATTAAAACCGGCAATTGGATTTGAATTAACGTTCACATTGCTATTTCTAATTGAGTCAATACATCCATAATTAGATGTAACAACAAGCAAAACATCATGAGTACCTGAATTAGGCAATGTGATTAGGGGGCTTTTAATGTTGCTTCCAATGCCAGATCCGAAATTCCAGGAATATGAATTTATCTGTCCTGAAGAAATTGATGAAGTATCGTTAAAAATAGTTGGAGAGCCTTGGCAAACAGTAGAGAAATCAAAACCAGAAACGGGCTTAGGATAAATTGAAATTGTTTGAGAATTACTTGTGTCTGAAACACATCCACCACTATTAACTATGACTCTATAAATAGTTGTATCAATTAGATTATTATAAATCAATGTATTTGTGGTATTAGGTATGTCGGTCCATGATAAACTATTATTAGTGGATTTCTGCCACTTAACAATTGAATTTGTATATCCAGTTAGTTCTAAGATTCCGCTGTTGGTGCCTTGACAAACATTATTTCTTCCTATTAAATATCCAGCATCACTTATTGGATAAATATTAGCTTTGAAATAATTTGAAGTATCCGAAGCGCACACGGAATTTTTAAGAATAGCTCTAAAATACATAGGGTTTACCATTGAATTAAAACTATAGTAAGCATTAGTATTGTTAATATTATTCCATGGTCCTCCAATACTTAAAGAGGATTCCCAAGAGGTTATATTCCCATTATTATTTTCAAGATAAATACTATCGGTATTTGTAATTGGACAAAGGTTGGATAAATGAATACTGCTATCAGAACCAGAAGTCACCAAAGTTGATGTTAAAGTTTTAAGGATACCACCATTTGAGTAAGAATTAATCTCCACATTGGTTGAAATATTTTGAATATTACAACCTCCAGCAATTGATACTTGTAGAGTATAAATTCCGGATGAATCTAGGGGTGCATTAGAAATAACAATTCTATGACTATCTAAACTTACGGGGAGTTGTATACCATCTTTAATCCATGAATAGGTGGCAGATGGATTTAAGGTAGCATCTATGCTAATATTATCACCCTGACAAAATGGACCAGTGTTAGAAATACTAATGTCATCAAAAACTTCTAATTCAGGTTCAAGAATATAAGTAATATTGGCAGATGAATATTTCCTGGCTCGTACCCAATCAACTGTAGCAGATGTATTTTGTCCTTGATTTATAGCACCTAATATGATCTGGTGATTTCCAAGTAATGCAGTAGACTCATTATGATTTTGATGTATTCCTCCAGGCCAAGATAAATAGGATAAATTAGCAGCAAATTTAGAAAAAGACCATGTTCCAATTACGTTTAAGGAATTGAAATCTGAAAATGAAAGTTCAGAAACTGATCTGCAAAGCGGTGATATAGGGCTTGTTATAGATGAAGATTCTAATTTTACTTTGGTAATTCCACCAGAATACTCGTTATAGGTCATGCCAATACCATTTTGAGATGCGTTTTCAATACCTAGAAATAATTTTCCATTATTTGCTGAAACCAAATCCATTTCCACAAAAACAGGTTCGTTTTGATCAAAAATAGAATCTGAAATTATGGAAACATTAGTTCCTGAAGAAGAAGTTAAAATCAAATTACCACTTGAAAAACTAATATTACTACCACTATTATTACAAGAAGACCATTTAGAAGATAATGTTGAGCCATTAAAATCATCAAACATTTCAAAAGTAGTTGAGCCGTTAGATTGTGAAACTTCTCCATTTTTTCCATAAAAAATAAAAATAGAGGTTGTAGTATTTGGTGCAAGACTATCCATTTTTACCCAAAAATTTGTAGACGAAGTATTGTAGGTGTCATCATCTATCCAAAAATCTAAATCTATTCCATTAAAATCAACTATTCTTATGTCACTACCATCTGGTTGTGCTTTAGAATTTGAAACTAGTGAATTTGTTGGCATTATAAATTCTACTTGGAAATCATTTAGAATAGTACTTGGATTATTGAATTTAATTTCTTTTCTGAAATTCCACCCATATTTACATGGCTGAGAATATGAAGTTGAATTACTAAACAATATAATAGATACTATTATAAAAAAGTGTTTGAAAATTTTAGTCAAAATCATGTTTTTATGAATTTAATGGTCTTTACCGATGCGCTACTATATACTGTTACTAAGTATACTCCTCTTGGAATATTCTCTAGGCTAATTTGCTTTTGTAATCCATCCTGAATATATATTTTTTCTTGAGATATACACTTACCAGCCAAATTGTAAATTCCCAAATATGACTCTACTAAATAATCGTTATTAATTTGAAAATCAAGAATGAAATTCCCATTGTTAGGATTTGGATATAATGTCACATCAATCTCAGTATAAACTGCAATATTTTGATTTAAGATTTTTTTATTTTTCTTATTGGGTCTAATTATAATATTCTTTTTTAATAAAGCTACGCATGATGGATTTCTAACAGTTAATTGAGCAGTTACAGTATCATTGCTTACAGAGTCGTTATTAGAATTTATCCAAGTACTATGAATCGGAGATTCAATATCATAAATTGATTCATTGATAATCCAAGAAGAAGTATATGGAGCAGGATAGGATAAGTTTATAAATTTTACTGAATCTCCTTGGCTTACAATAGAAGATGATAGAAATTGAGCAAATAGTTCTTGATTTGAAGCATTTATTTTTATTGTATCCTTTGCACTACAGCCTATACTATCTGTTATAATTACATTATAAGTACCTGTATCACTTACTAATAAGGACGAAATATTATTGTTATTTAGCACTAAGCCGTCTTTGAGCCACTGATGTTGAATATTGTTATTTAGCAAACCAGTTGATAACTGAAGGTCACTTCCGTTACATTTTAATAAATCAGGACCAAGATTAACATCCAACACTGGATTAAAACTGACTAATACTGTGTCTTTTGATTTACATAAACCAGGGCTTAAGCTATCTCCTACTTCAACTATATAATTACCAGCACTAACTATATTCAAAATTGAATCTGTGGATCCACTACTCCAGTTAAAAGTAGATCCAAAAACACTTAAGTCGTTGGTGACCAAAGAGTTGTAACTACAAAGAGTTGTGTCAGAAATGCCTCCTAAAAGTTCGAAAACTGGTGTTTGAAATGCAGAAACATGTATACTGTCCGAATTAGAACAGGTTCCAAAAGAAATTTCACAATTGTAGTATCCAGATGAATTAATATTTATTGAACTATTAAATCCAATTGGGTTCTGGTTTGCATCTGTCCACAAATAACTATTTGATAAAGGATCAGAAATTATGGTGACCGAATCGCAAATATTAATAGAATCATTAGTAAAATGATTAATAAGTCTTAAATCTAATTGAGGATTTGATTTTGGAATTACTGAAATAACATTGGTAAGGCTACAACCTGTTAATGTATCTTTTACAACTACAGTATAGGTGTTTGATTGTGAAACCCATATTCTGCTACTATTTGAAGAAATTTGTGGATTCCATGTGTAAGCGTAATTTATTCCAACAGGTAAGCTATCGGTTAACATACTATCTCCTACGCATGGATTAAGGGTATCTGAAAAAGTGGAATAATTTATTGGGCTTGCACTTATGACAATATTAATAGAATCTTCTCCTGGACAATTATTTTGATCTACCACTAAAACTTTATATAGTCCTGAAGAATTTATATTCAATAATCTAGTATTGGCAATTGTGTCACTAATACCGGTTAAATTAATTTGGCCATTTGAATAAGAATAGGTGTAAGATGCAGTAGAATCAAACCAATAATAGGTTGCATTTGGACTTCCAGCGTCTAAAATTGATGAATCACAAGAACTAGAAGAAGCAATTTCTGGTAAAAATGAAGAATTTAAAGTTATATCAACAGTATCTCTACTAATACATCCATTATTATCGGTGGACTTTAGATGGTAAGTATTGGAATAGTTAACTAATAAACTATCAGAAGTTAACCCGTTTGACCAGAAATTTACACAGCCTTGAGGAGCTGTTAACAAATAAGAAGTTCCGCAAGTAGAAATAGAATCTTGCCCAAGATTAATATTTGGAACAGGAAATACCTGAACTGTATCTAAAATACTATTTATACAATTGTTATTAGAAGTAACCGTAAGCTCAATTATTTTAATTCCTGTATCACTAAAAACTACAGGGAAAGGGTTTTGAGCTAAAGTTGGAGTTGATGCCAATGGGTATTCAAAATTCCAACGATGCTCTGTAATGGTATTGTTGTTATCAATTGAAGAAAGGGAAGAAAAAGAAACTGGCAGACCATAACATTGGTCCTCTGGAGAATTTGTAAGGGCTACAGGAGTTGGATTTATCTGAATAGATTTATTTTTTTTGGAAGAACACCCATTGCTAGAGGTCTGAGATAATACTACATTAAAAGTTCCAAAATTGTCAAACTTTTTAAGAGCTGTAGTATCATTGGAAGATGAGTTATCACCAAAATCCCAAACTGAAACAAGAGAATCTGGAACTGGTGAAAATTGAATTGTATCGTACAAACAAAAGGAAGAGGCAAATGGATTAAGATCATTTCTAGACAAGAAATCAACAACTGGAGATGGATAGATGTCTACAGTTTTAATAGTGTCATGTGAACATCCGTTAGATGTAGTTACTTTTAATTCTGTTGAGTAGGTATTATCAGAAGAATAGACGTAATAAGAGTTATAAAGATTAGAAAGAGCAACATTACTAAAATTCCATTCTGTTGTAATTATAGAATCTGTAACTAAAACAGTAGACTGATTAACATAAAAAACCGTGTCATTTTCGCAAGTATCGTTGAAAGTGAAATTTGCTACTGGAAGAGGAAATATATTAATTGTTTTCACTAAAGTATCAGAACAAGTATTCAGCAGATTAGCGATTAATTCAACTTGAAAAGATCCTTGTGAAGGAAATGTATGTGTAGGATTTTCTATGCTAGAAGTATTGGATCCAAAATCCCATGAATAAGCTAATCCAGGATAGGAAGAGGTACTTAAATTGGTGAAATTTATAGGTGTATTGTCACAAGCATTTTGAAAACTAAAATCTGCAATTGGGTATGGTAAAACATCTGCATTTCTAATATTAGAATTTGAACACCCGCTGGAATCGGTTATAATAAGCTTAACACTATGTGGACCTGATTGAGTGTAAAGAAAAGAAGGGTTTTTCAGAGTTGAAGTATTTAGTCCATTGTTTGTATAATAATCAAAATCCCAACTATATGTCATATTTGATGAATCTGTTGGCTCTGGATTAGCTGTAAATATCACTGGGTCACCTATACATGGAACGGTAATATTAAAAGCATTTGCAATAGATGAATCAAATTCTGGAAGATCAGAAGATTTAACTTTAATAGAATCTTTATTAGTACAACCTTTTGAATCTAGGATAGTAATTAAATACCAACCAGGTTGAGATACGGTTAACTCTGCAGATTCTGCAGTTGGGTAATTAGAATTAGAATAGAAAACTCCATCTTTGAACCACTTTATCGCACAACCAATTGTAATTGAATCAAACTTAATTTCAGCATTATTTCCTGAACAAATAGCAATTGAATCTTTGGTAAGATTAACAATTGGAGGATTTTTACAGTCTCTTTCCGCGATTGTAATAATTGATTTATCATTTATGCCAATGGGCATCCATTCAGAATTATTGTTGTCGGTAATGGTTTTTAATCCAGTATTAGTGGTTGCGCCTACTTGCTTCCATGAGTCACCATTATTAATACTCACAAATATATCCAAGCTATCTTGGTTCATAGATCTTAAAAGATTGTCATGATAAACTATAGTTGGACTATTAAAATTCACAGGCTTATTAACAACAAAATATCGGTTAAAAGAAGTGTCAGAAACGTCTGGCATGTAAGTTCCATATCTACTATATTCAACAGCTTCAGGATAAGTATTACTATGATTTATCACAAAACCTAAGTTGAAATTATGAGTGGAGAAATTAGAATTTCCAGGGATAATTCCAGATATTTTTTCCAAAGAATCTGAAAGAACTAAAGAAGTATTGGATTCTCCTTTTATGCTGCCATATTTATTTGTTCTGTTAGTTTGGCTTGAGCCATATTCATGTTTTAATTCAATATTTGTTGAGTCAAGTAATATATTGGATGTAGCAGGAGATAAATCAACATACTCCCAAATAAGAGGATTTGCAAAATTAGTATTACCAGATGTGGAGTCCGCTTTTTTAAAAGTAAGTCCAATTGGATTTGAGTTTTTAATAATATTTAAATTTGTAGAGCTAGTAGAATAGATATATTGTCTTTGAGAACCTACAAAATTAATGGTTCCCTTAGCTGGAAAACCATCATCAGTATTCGTTTTAATAAAAGTACTTGTATCACTGTGATGTATAATATTTCCATTAAGTTTTATTTCTATTGAATCATCAACAGAAAAGGAAGAATATGACTTTAAATCACCTTCAATACGAATATCTCCGCGAATGACAAAGTCTCCGCCATGGTGGTATACTTGAGAGAAATTATTTCCAATTAAAAAAAGGAAGAATAAGTAAAAGCTATATATGGTCTTTCTAATCAATTTTTTTTATAATTTATAAATAAATGCTAAAGCATAATATGGAGGTCTGTTTTCAGTATTTGAAGCAGCTGCAGAAGTGAAATTTGGAATATTTAGATTATGTGTGTGGTTTCCATCAGAATCAGTAGTAAAAGTATGGGTATGGTTTTGCTCAGCTGAAGCACCGCTTGTTTGGTTTCCATTTCCACTACCAGAATTACCAGCAGTAGTTCCACTATGAGTATG
>CAJIYZ010000074.1 GCA_905181675.1 Bacteroidetes bacterium MED-G20 | reverse complement strand
GGGTCAGTAGAACCAATTAGATTTCTAAAATCAGTTACAGCATTGTCTTTTTCTAAGACTGCAGCTACAATTGGTCCAGAAGTCATATAGTTTACTAATTCTCCATAAAATGGTCTTTCATTATGGACTGCATAGAATTCCTCAGCTTGATTTCTAGTAAGTTGAGTTAGCTTCATTGCTTTTATTTTAAACCCAGCATCAGATATCATTTGAGTTATATTTCCGATATTGTTGGATTCAACAGCGTCTGGCTTAATCATTGTAAATGTTCTATTTCCTGCCATTTTATTTAATTTTTGATGCAAATATAATTGTTTGTTTGAAACTTGAGTTATTTAAGAACTATGATCATAGATAATTTTCCAACCATTGATTTTTTTAATCCAGAACAAAGTATAATAGCCACTAATATTTCCAATTGAATCATGTCTTTTTAAACTCCATTTCCCAGTAACCATATGAGATGAGTCATTTAAAGGTTTACAAATTATATTTTCAAACTTCAGAGTTCCCATTTCTTGTTTTGTTCTATAAGTTTTTTTATAATTGGTAATGGTCTTATCCCATCCGTAATTAATACCAGATTTGCCAATAAATATCAACGAATCACTTTGCCAATATGATTTCATGAAACCATCTATATTTCCATTGTTCCATGAATCTTCTTGAATTTGCATTAAATTATATATTTCAAAACAGGTATTTGAATTAGTATTAACTTCTTTACAAGACCAAATTAATATTGGTATAATTAGGGTAACTAAATTTTGAGGTATTTTTTTCATGAATCGCGTTACATCAAGCTATTAGAAATTCTTAAAGACGAATGGTATCTGTGTGAAATTTCATTGTTTTTTAAAATTCCATCTTTGGTTAATATGTCAATTCTTACTTTTCCAGATGCATGAATAATTTTATCATTTTCTAAAGCAATTCCAACATGGTGTATTTTATTTCTATCGTTAATAAAAAAGATAAGATCTCCCGGTTCTTTTTTTGAAAATTTTATCTTATTCCCAAAATCCACCTGTTGATAAGCATCTCTTGGAATATTTACACCGCATATAGAAAAAACCAATTGAGTGAATCCACTGCAGTCTATTCCAAGAAAACTTTTCCCTCCCCATAAATATGGTGTATTGAGAAGTTGTTTGCTATACTTAATTACCTCATTTTTATTTTTAGAAGAAACTTCTCCAAAGTATTTATAATTTTTACTTTTTATATTAATTATTCCATCGTTTAAATAGGGGAGAGTTGATCCCATTGGAATAGATATTTCTGTATTATCATCTAAATCTAATAATTGACATGTTTTGCCAATTGAAATTGGTTGGGTTGATGAAGATAACTGCTCGTAATTTATCTTATCGATTTCTAAATATTGTTTGGAACATATCCAACCTTCATAATTGTCTGAAAACAGGCGTATTCTTATCCATTTTGTTTTTAATTCTAAAATTTTAAAATGTTGACCAAATAAAACCTGTGAAATCATTTCACTCTGATCCTTAGCATCATTTCTAAGCGGAATAAGCCCTAAAGTATTAATTCCGTATTTCATTATAAATTTCTCATTAAGTACTTATAAAGATTGGTCATAGAGGTTATATCTTTTTTATGAACTTTTTCATCTGGAGAATGCACATTATCTTCTGGAGCTCCAATAAAACACCAATCGAAAGGATATGGAGATTTCTGGAGTTGATTTCCATCGCTGCCACCTGATGATTCAACTTCAATTTGAAAAGAAACTTTTGACTCCTTGGCCAAATTTATTATTCTGTCTACATAACTTCTTCTAGGAAGGCCAGAATCTCTTCTAGAAATAGCAACACCTTCAGCATGCTTAACTCCATCAGTTACCCAAGTAATATCTGAAATTAATGCTTGCTTAACTCCCCATTTTTCATAAATATATTTACCAAGAAATCCAACACTTCCACCTCCAACTTCTTCGTAGGAAGAAAAACAAATAACTCCATTTTCTAGTGTTTTTGCTACTTCTAAAGCGTTCCATACACCTAATCTGTTATCCATGTAACAACATTGAACAAAATCATCGTTCTCCCTCCAATTGGGTTTGAAAGTTAGCTCTGTAGCTCTATCAATATCTCTATCAAAAATGTATTCAGTATGCTTATTGCCATTATCGTCCTCATAATTGTACAATTCTGCATCAATATTCCCAATGGAGTCTTTTCCAACCAATTCAATACCATCATAGGTTTTTGGACCACCAATTTTAATTAGCTCTCTACCGTATCTAACGGTGAAGCCAATGGAGTCTAAATGAGCAAATATTGCTGTTTTTGGATTGCCAAATTTTAATATCAAGCAATCTTGAATACCATCTTTTATAATAGTTGGTTTGATTTTAAAATCTTTGATATTACTATTAATATAATTCAATATAAAATCCTTTAAAGGAGATTCACTTCCAGATGGAGCATGAATTGAACAAAGAGTTTTGAGTAATTGCATTTAACTTTTTAAAAATAATTTAATAATACCTTTTGGTTATAACCATTAATTATCCCTTAAATTTATTATAAATATTCAAATTAGATTATTCTCGTATTAAATAACTTAAACTAATTTTTTATTATTTATATTTGCAGACTTAAATGGTGGATGTAGCTCAGTTGGTTAGAGTATCGGTTTGTGGTACCGAGGGTCGCGGGTTCGAATCCCGTCTTCCACCCTAATTTTCAATACAATATTTTTATGGGTTGGTTTAGTTCTTCATCTTCCAAATTCAATTGGAATTTTATTACAGATGATAATATTTTACAAGATTTGATTAAATTATCTTTTTCAGAAAAAGTTCTTGTTTTCAAACATTCTACGTCATGTTCTATAAGTACAATGTCAAAAAATAGATTGGAAAGTTCTGGTGATAACTCTAAAATTGAAAGTTGCTATTTATTAGATTTATTAAATTATAGAGATATTTCATCTAAAATAGAAAGAGATTTTAAAGTTACTCACGAGTCTCCTCAAGTATTAATAATAGAAAATGGGGAATGCATATATAATGCATCACATAATGAAATAAGCTGGGATAATATTCCTTAATTATCTGTGGTCAATGGAAGTGTAATTCCTTTCAGTTTCTCCAGTATAAATTTGTCTAGGCCTTCCAATAGGTTGATTATCCTTCATCATTTCTTTCCATTGAGCAATCCATCCTGGTAATCTACCCATAGCAAACATCACAGTAAACATTTCAGTAGGTATTCCCAAAGCTCTATATATAATACCAGAATAAAAATCTACATTAGGATATAGACCTCTAGATTGGAAATACTCATCATTTAAAGCAACTTCTTCTAATTCTTTGGCTATATCTAAAACAGGATCAACAATTCCTAATTTTTCAAGTACATCGTCTGCAGCTTTTTTAATAATCTTTGCTCTTGGATCAAAATTCTTATAAACTCTATGTCCAAATCCCATAAGTCTAAA
>CAJIYZ010000073.1 GCA_905181675.1 Bacteroidetes bacterium MED-G20 | reverse complement strand
AGTACACCAAAGCATCTATTAATAACCAAGCTTATAATATGAGCTCAGCAAGTAGAAACTTTCCAGTATTGGCCAACTATATTTTCGGTGGCAATAAGGATAGTCTGCAAATGGCAATGACTTCTCCTGTCTTATACAATATGAGTAGTAAATCCTCTTTCTCATTTATCATGCCATTAAAATTTGATATTGACGATTTGCCGTCTCCCAATTCGCAGAAAATTTTTTTTGAAACCGTGACAAATCAATGTATTGCTTCCATAAAATTTAGTGGTTTTGCCAATGAAAAAAATTGTGCTGCTAAACATTTAGAATTGTTAAATATTTTGAAGAAACATGATATTGCATGTAGTAAAGATTTTATGATTGCTGTTTATCAACCACCTTACCAAATTATTAATCGAAAAAATGAAATTTGGGTTGAAGTAAACGCCCTAGAGGTGAAAAATAAACTTCACTAAATAATGAATCTTTTTCGCTCTATTTTCCAATTTAAATGTCCAAATTGTAGAAAAGGCAGTCTATTTGTGAATAGCAATCCTTATAAACTAAGAGATCTCAATAAAATGCATGAACGATGTTCTAAATGCAACTTAAAATTTTCTTTAGAGCCTGGCTTCTATCAAGGAGCAGCCTATGTTAGTTATGGGTTTCAAGTCTTGAATTCTCTTATTGTGTTTAATTTGTTGTTTTGGTTTACAAACATTCATTGGAAAGATATCATCTATTATATACTGGCTTTTATAATTATTTTAACTCCGTATATTGTAGTAATTTCCAGATCGGTTTGGATACATATGTTTGTTAAACATAGATCCAAAAAGATTTAATTTCTATTTGTGAGATTGGGGTATTTTAAGAGCATACTAAATCTATTCATTCGTTGCAATAGTAGAGGATAAAGGTTTAAGATAAGGTTGAAAATACTTAGCCAAATAAAATGCTCAATTAGTCCGTATTTCAAATACAATAGTTGGATAGACAATGGGAATATTCCAGAAATGATATGCGAAGTTTCAGACTGCTTAGTCTCTTCGATAAAAGTTATAAGATATTCTTTTGGTTTCCCTTTTAAATAAACACGTTTATTAAGGTGCCTAAAAAAGGAGTTTATAAGCAAAAGCCTAAACAAATTAACCCCTAAATATTTGAAATATTTTTTAGATTCGTGCTTTTTTTGCAAATAAAAATTGGCGGGCATTCTAACATATTTAAATGTTTGAAAAAATAAAAACCCAACTAGCATTAAGTCCCAAACTTGTAAAAAGTTCAAG
The DNA here is from genome assembly GCA_905181675.1 of Bacteroidetes bacterium MED-G20. GTDB lineage: Bacteria > Bacteroidota > Bacteroidia > Flavobacteriales_D > Parvicellaceae > MED-G20. The sequence continues at coordinate 3,732 of CAJIYZ010000073.1, read as the reverse complement.
AGTATTATCTCCCAACTATTTATTGCTTCTAGAGAAAATTTAAATAAGTAAAATGAAATAGAGAAAACAATTGCATACAAAAAACAAAGAGTAGTTGTTTTTTGAAAAAAATTAAGTCTGTAAAACATGGCTATTTTTTATTCATTCTTTGGTAAAAGTTTTCTCTAATATTCATCCAAAATAAATTATAGTCTAGAACGTGATAATTTCTTTTTAAAACTTTATTGTATAACCTAAGTAATGGGAAATTCTCAATTTCTACCCAAAGCAATCCATTATCAACTTTTGCCCTCAACATTTTTTCTTGCTTTAATTTATTTCCTCCTATTATAATTTTATAATTATTAAATAAAATTCCTTTGTGCATATTGTAAAGACTTGCAGCTTCATTATTTCTCCAAGTTATTGGATTTGTTACAGAAACAAAATCACTTTTAGAATGAGAAAATGAAGTCCCATAAGGAAAGGAATTCCATGATAAATAACAGTTTAAATCTGTTGGTTTTTCACAAATAGGATAATCTTTAACAGCAAAACTTTGAATAAAAACATCCCCTACAAAATAGCAAAGCTCAATTTTTTTTAAAATGGAATCATCGTGGGATATAAAGTCATTAAATAATTTTTGTAAATGATGGGTTCCTTGACTATGCCCCACTAAAACAATCCTATTTCCTTTGTTTAAATTTTTAAGATAATATTTGAATGCATTTTCCACATCTTTGTATGCAAGATCAAAAGCTTTTAAGCCGTTTATATTGTCCTTATATCCATAAAAATGCATCTGCCTGTAGTAAGGAGAATATATATTTGCCAATCCTGAAAAAATATTAGCTTGGTTCTTGAGAGCCAAATCTCTTATTTCTTTTTTTGATTTTTTATTGTCAATTTCAGCATTCCAATCCAAACCGTTGAAATATAAGCTTGGATAGACATAAAAAACATCTATAGAATCTAAGGTTAATGTATCGCTTAAAAGATTTTTTGGTTTTAAATCCGATAAATCACTTATTTCAGGATGAGCAACCCAATTCTCGATGTTGCTATAGTCTGGTGCTGCCTTAGGAATCTCTTGTTCAAAAGAGTTCAACGGAACTTTGGTTGCACAAGAACTTAAAACCAATAAAAAAACTGAGAACAGTGGTATTTTTTTCACGCCTACTAAGTTATTATTTTTATAATTTAACAGTAGATTTTATTTTTCAATTTAAAATATGAATATTGGAATTAATGCAAGGCATTTAATTAAAGGTAAATTTGAAGGAATAGGCTGGTATAGCTTTGAAATTCTGCAAAGATTGGTTTTGCTAATGCCAAAACATAAATTTTTCTTTTTTTATGACAGGAAAACTGATTTTTTAATTTCGGGAAATAACGTCTTCAACGTAATATTAAAACCACCTGCTCGCCATCCAGTCTTATTTAAGATTTGGTTTAATTATAGCCTCCCTAAAAAGTTTAGCAAATATAAAATAGATCTTTTTTTCTCTCCAGATGGTTTTGTTTCTCTAAATACGATTATTCCTCAAATAGGTGTTATACACGATTTAAATTTCGAGCATTATCCAGAAGATTTACCTAAAAATATTTTAAAGTTTTACCAAAAATACATGCCTTTATTTGCTCAAAAGGCAGAGAAAATAATTACTGTTTCCAATTTTTCTAAAAAAGATATAGTCGATAATTACGGCATTACCCCAAATAAAATTAATGTGATTTTTAACGGTGGGAATAAAGCCTTTAAGCCTTTAAAAGAAGCTCAAATAAAGGATTTTGTTAAAGTAAACAACAACAATAGAGAGTTTTTTATATATGTAGGCTCTTTGCATAAAAGAAAAAATATTGAGAGAATGCTTAGAGGATTTAAAAAGTTTAATTCTGAAAATAAAATGGATTTTATAATCGTAGGAACAGATATGTGGAAGAACCAATTAAACTTAGATGGCCTTTTAAACAATGTGAAATTTCTAGGAAGAAAATCTGGAGATCAGTTAGTAAATTGGGTTGCATCCAGTTCTGCGCTAATATATGTTTCGTATTTCGAAGGTTTTGGTCTTCCAGTTTTAGAGGGAATGATGTCAGGGGTCCCAGTAGTTACCAGTAACTTAACAAGCATGCCAGAAGTTGGTGGAGATTCAGTAATTTATGTGGATCCATTTAATGAAGACAGCATTTCCCAAGGCATGAAAAAAGCTACGGGAAATAATCAAGAACTTATTGAAAAAGCGTTTAATCAGGCTAAGAAATTTTCTTGGGACAAGTCAGCTTTAGAAGTAAAAGATTTACTATTAAACTCGAAGAAATAGAGTTTTTAGTTGAGGTAGAAATTCTGGTCAACCATTTTTTCTTGAGTTAGTAAAATCATCATGAATTTAAATTTCTTAATAAGAAACTCATTTTTTTTCAAGTCAGAAAAACCTATAAATTTTATTTTATCATCATCTGAGAGATTTACCAAATTTACTAAGTTGTTAAGCGACACTAATTCATCTGATTTGGACTCTTTAGAGTTGTCTAGTAAATGGGTTAAATAATCTGCTGCATGTTTTTCTAGTTCTGGTGAGGGTTTAAAAACACCTTTCTGTATTTTTGAAAGTGAACCAATAGGATACAATTTATGTTCGTTTTTATTTTGAAAATGATGAATTTTAAAATTTGAATTACATTCTACTAAAACATCCAAATCACCACTATCGTATTTTTTTAAAATCTGAACTACCTTCACTAATGAACCTAACTCACTTAAGGTTGTTTTTCCTTGATATGGAATTCCAAAGTATTCCCCACTGCTAAGACATTCGGTAACTAATTGCAAATATCTGGGTTCAAAAATATGAAGAGTTGTCTGCTCTCCAGGAAATAAAAATATTCTTAGAGGAAACAATCCATATTGAAAATCACCTTTCTTCATCTTCTAAATTTTATGTAAATTTCTTTTTTAAAATTCAAAGTCAGAGAGTCAAAAAAATATTCTATCCACATTGAATTATGAATTACTTCAATTAATTTGATGTAACATATGCGATTCTGAGGGTAAAAATGATTCTCAAACAATATATTAAATGTCTAATTTTTAATTAAATTTGTGAAAAATAAAACATTGAAAACCAATAAATACATCTTAATAATTAGCTTAATCATTGTGACGGCTTTGTCCAATATTTTGTTGTCTAATATTCCTAATTTTTCTCCTATTGCATCTGTTGCATTGTTTTCAGGATTTTATTTGTCTAATAAAAAACTAGCTATATTAATTCCAATTGCATGTATGTTAGTTTCTGATTACTTTATTGGATTTCATTCATTAATGTGGGCCGTTTATTTATCTTTTGCTCTCGCTGTAGTTATGGGAATTTTAATGAAATCTGCAAACAGTAAAAACGTTATAATTAATTCAATTCTATCTTCCTTAGTTTTTTTCTTAATTACAAATTCTGCTGTTTGGTTGACAGGCAATTTTTATTCTAATGACTTAAGCGGTCTTGGATTATGTCTATCTATGGGGATTCCTTTCTTTAAGTACACCTTGTTAAGTAGCATAGTATTTTCCACTATTCTCTTTGGAGGTTTCGAAATTTTAAATCAACTGGTTAATAAATATCTAATCTTCTCAAAAAAGTCTTAATTTAAGCTGACATTTTAATGTGTAAACAAAAATTTTGTTTTTACATTTTCTGGTTTTCAAAACTCTATTTTTGATATATGCTTAGAAGATTTTTTTTCTTTTTGTTT
>CAJIYZ010000072.1 GCA_905181675.1 Bacteroidetes bacterium MED-G20 | reverse complement strand
CCAATATCACCGAAAAAAGACAATGTACCAACACCAACAGATATTGTTGGCTTGTACAATTCTTCTTCCTCAGAAGCATTTTCAGCTTTTTTTATTTTCTTGGTAAACTCTTCCCAATAATTTTTTTGTTTTAACTCTAAATTTCTAGGGTTAATTAAACTCCTTTGATTATTATTTAGAATAATAGTATCTTTCGAGTCTAAAATCACAGCTGAAGAATCTATAGTCTGAGCCTTAAAACAGGTGCATAACAACGATATGATTGTAATAACTATTAAATGTTTTCTTTCCATAAAGCACCCCCTATACGTGATATAGTTACAATAGGTTACTCAAATATACGTCATATTTAAATAGTTTAATATTTAAAATATTATTACACTCTAAAAAAGTAATGCTTATTTTTACATGACTAAAAGAAATTAATGGACAATAATAAAGGATACGTAACGATAAACATAGATGTAAATGGAATTGGAACAATTGAATTTTACCACCCTCAAAGCAATTCATTACCTGGTGAAATTTTGTCTGAAATTGCTAATACTATTAATGAGGCCAGTCTAAATAGAGATATTAAAGTAATTATTCTGAAATCTGCTGGTGATCGAACATTTTGCGCAGGAGCAAGCTTTGATGAGCTAATAGAAATTGAAAATATAAAATCTGGAATTAATTTTTTCTCTGGTTTTGCAAACGTAATTAATGCATGTAGAAAATGTACAAAAATAATTATTGGGAGAGTACAAGGAAAAGCCGTTGGGGGCGGAGTTGGAATTGCTAGCGCTGTAGACTACTGTTTTGCTACTCAACATGCTTCGGTAAAATTAAGTGAACTGGCTTTAGGAATTGGCCCTTTTGTTGTTGGACCAGCAGTAGAAAGAAAAATTGGATTATCTGCAATGAGCTCACTTGCAATTAATGCAGACAAATGGTTTGATGCAGATTGGGCACTTCAAAAAGGATTGTACTCTGAAATATTTCTGGACAATGCTCAAATGGATAAAGCAATTGAGCAACTGGCTTATAAACTTTCTAAATCTCATGTAGAGGCTACTAAAAAATTAAAAGAAATTTTCTGGAAAGGAACTGAGCATTGGGACGAATTACTTTTAAAAAGAGCGAAGATTTCGGGAGAATTAATTCTTTCTAATTTCTCTAAGGATGCAATAAAAAAAACCCAAAACAAGTAGCACTGTGGAAATTCACCAAGGCGGAGTTAATAGTTTTTCCAAGGAATTAAAAAATATCTTGGGAGAAAAAAAAATGTATTTAATTGTAGATGAAAACACTTCTCAGTATGTGAATTACTTGGAAAAAAGCTTGTCTATTAGTGCCACGTATTTGGAGTTAGAAAATGGCGAAAAAAATAAAAATTTTAATAGCGTTTTAAAAGTCTGGAAGTTTTTGAATCACAATAATTTAAAGACTAACGATATTCTATTTATTCTTGGTGGAGGAATGCTCACTGACTTGGCAGGATTTGCTGCCTCAACTTATAAAAGAGGAATTGAGTTTGTTTTTTTACCCACAACATTATTGGCCATGGCAGATGCCGCTATTGGTGGTAAAACTGGTTTTAATTATCAATTTTTAAAAAACAATATTGGGACTTTTACACTTCCAAAAGCAGTTTTTATAGATACTATTTTCTTAAAAACCTTACCTAAAAGAGAAATAGATTCTGGTATTGCAGAAGTTTATAAGCATGGTATAATTGGAGATGTTAATTTATGGGATTACCTAAAAGAAAATACTGAAAAACTGGACTACCATCGATTAATAAAATCTTCTTACAAGTTGAAATTAGAAATTGTAAATAAAGACCCACATGAAAAAGGGTTAAGGAAAAAATTAAATTTTGGGCACACAATTGGTCATGCAATAGAAAGTTATTTATTGAATTCTAACTCCCCAACACTGCATGGATTTGCAATTGCGAAAGGAATGGTAGCTGAATCCTATTTTGCAAAAAAAGAAAATCTTTTGACTGAAGATAACTTCCAAGAAATAAAAACTGTTTTAAACAATAAGTTTGTTAACTATTTCAATTTTAAAATTGACCCCAAAGAAATTATACATTTAATGCTATCTGATAAAAAAAACACTAAAAATTCTATCAACTTTTCACTACCCCAAAAAATTGGCGAGGTTACTATTAACCACGAAATTGATGTAGAAAAAGTGGAATCTTATTTATTAGATTTTTTTCAAAATGATTGAAATTTTCTCTAAAAATAAAACCCTTTATGGGTCCATAAATTTAGAGTCTTCTAAAAGTATAAGTAATAGACTTCTTATTATTAACGAGCTGTGCGACACTAAATTTGAAATTCAAAACTTAAGCAATGCCAATGACACAAAAATTCTAACTAAAATCTTAAATGAATTTAAAAGTCAAAAAGAGATAAATTGTGAAGATGCAGGAACAGCATTAAGATTTGTACTGGCTTATCTTGCAACACAAGATGGAAATTGGATAGTCTCAGGAAGCAAAAGAATGCATGAAAGGCCTATCAAACCACTTGTAGATTGTCTTTTAGAGCTGGGGGCTGAAATCAAGTATTTGGATAAAGACGGCTTCCCTCCTATTGAAATAAAAAGTAAAAAATTAGTTGGTGGGAAACTACGCTTAAAGGGAAGCATAAGTAGTCAGTTTATTTCTGCTTTATTAATGATTGCTCCAAAACTTGACAATGGCATACAATTAGAAATTGATTCGAAAGTTTTATCCAAACCATATATTGAGATGACTCTTGAATTGATGAGGGAATTTGGAATTGATTATACTTGGGAAAATAATTGCATAAAAATAAAGAACCAACATTATGTTGGAAAAAAAATTGTGGTAGAAAATGATTGGTCTGCTGCAGCGTTTTGGTACAGTTTTGTAGCGCTTTCAAAATCTGGAAATATTGAAATACCAAATTTACATTCAGCTTCAATTCAGGGAGATTCAATATTATCTAATGTCTATTCTAAAA
>CAJIYZ010000071.1 GCA_905181675.1 Bacteroidetes bacterium MED-G20 | reverse complement strand
GTTTTAGCAGAAGAGTGGGGGTTTTTAGGGTCTTTTGTATTTATCTTATTGTACTTAACTACTTTGATAAGAATGATTATGATTGCAGAAAGGCAAAGAAGTAAATTCACCAGAATTTATGGTTACTGTGTCTCAGGTATTTTATTTTTCCATTTCATGATAAATATTGCAATGGTTATTGGATTAGCTCCGGTAATTGGAATACCACTTCCTTTCTTTAGTAAGGGAGGCTCTGCAATTCTTTCATTTGGCTTAATGATTTTTATTCTATTAAGATTAGATTCTGAAAGGAAGGTAGTTTTAAGATGATTTAATATTATGATTTTTCTAAAGGCAGCAATTCCAAAAGAAATTTGTGAAATTGGAAATTAGTGTGGATAAAGGTAAAATTAATGACCTAGATAAATCAAAAAGATAGCTTAATTTACAATTCCGTTATTTATTAAGTAACCAACTTGAAGATTGAATTTTTTCACCCAATCCATCTACTAGTTTTACTCCTAATTCATTACAAATAGGCTTTTCAGGAATTGTGTTATTGTTTTGATCTCCACCATTGGCAAAAGAAAATTCATATTTTTGGCCAAAATCTCCAACAATTTTTTTGATAGTTTCACAAACAGTTCTGTCTTTGTCTACAGATAAAATGGCCTTGTTTACACTTTTAATTTGACTTACAATTATCATTCTTTCTTCCTCGTCTTGAAACTCCTTACTACCTTTTAGTTCTCTTTGAAAATCAGAATTGACAATTACAAAAAGCTCTTCTGAAACTGCTTTTGCATTGTGAAAGTATTCTAAATGCCCTTTGTGTATAGGGTTGAAATAGCCACTAACAATAATCGCTTTTTTTTTCATTTTATTTATGTTAAGTTAATTTGTGAGATTTTTCTGTTTTAGTTTTTGACCACTCAGGACAGTCACATTTTTTCTTCTTTTTAAGAATACTACAGCTCAAAAAAAACCCTAAAAGCAATAGTATTAATCCATATTTTAAAACAATACTTTTTCTCATTATGTATAATTCTTCCAAAATTAATGATTGCATTCATGGATTCACAATTATTATTGTTTATTTTGGTTAATATAAATATATGATAGGGAATTTAGGTAAATACATGTTTATGCTCTACCACATCTTTTTCAAGCCTGAAAAATTTAGTGTTTACTGGAGAAGATTTCTGGATGAAGTTATCCAATTGGGCGTCAAATCATTATTTATAGTGTCTTTAATGTCTGCATTTATGGGTGCTGTCCTAGTAATTCAAACTGCTACAGCTATAGAATCTGCATGGATTCCAGACTACACAGTAGGATTTACAGTAAAGCAATCCATGCTTTTAGAGTTTTGTCCAACAATTATATCTTTAATATTAGCAGGTAAAGTAGGGTCTAATATTGCCTCTGAGTTGGGCTCTATGAGAGTAACTGAGCAAATTGATGCATTAGAAGTTATGGGGGTAAATTCAATAGGCTATTTGATTGGGCCTAAAATATTAGCAGCTCTATTTATTTTTCCAATCGTAATTATGTACAGTATGTTTTTTGGCTTTTTTGGCGGTGGTTTAGTTTGTTATTTCACAGAAATAATTCCAGTAAAGCAATATTTATTAGGTATTAGAACTTTTTCAGAAGACAATTTTGTTTTCATACGTTATGCACTTACCAAAACAATAGTTTTTGCATTTATTATTACTAGTATTTCTAGTTACTACGGTTATTATCTCAAGGGTGGGGCTCTAGAAGTTGGTAAGGCAAGTACCAATGCTGTAGTCTACAGTAGTGTTTTCATCCTTTTTGCTAATTATATATTGACTCAATTGCTTTTAATTTGATAACAGTTAAAAATATATCTAAATCTTTTTCTGGTGTAGAAGTTTTAAAAGATATTTCCTTTGTTTTTGAAAAGGGTAAGACTAATTTAATTATTGGTAAAAGTGGTTCTGGAAAATCTGTTCTAACAAAATGTATAGTTGGTTTATTAGAGCCAGACATTGGAGACGTTTATTTTGATGACATTAAGTTTTCAAGTTTGAAACCCAAAGAGACTAAGAAAGTTAGAAAAGAAATAGGAATGTTGTTTCAAGGAAGTGCACTTTTTGATTCTTTATCTGTGGAGGAAAATGTTGCATTTCCATTAAGAATGTTTACTAGTATGTCTGAAGAAGAAGTCATTGAAAGAGTAAATTTTTGTTTGCAAAGAGTAAATATTCTAAATAAGAATTCTATGTACCCATCCGATATTAGTGGTGGAATGCAGAAAAGAGTTGCCATTGCTAGAGCTATTTCTATGAAACCAAAGTATTTATTCTGTGATGAGCCTAATTCTGGTCTAGATCCAGTTACTGCTATCATTATTGACGAATTAATACATGAGATAACTAAGGAGTATCAAATGACAACAATTGTAATTACCCATGACATGAACTCGGTTTTAGAAATTGGTGAAAATATTTTGTTTATTGATGGTGGAGTTAAAAAGTGGGAAGGTAATAAAGAAGAAATTTTAGATGTTAAAGTAAAAGAGTTGTACGACTTTGTATACGTATCCAAGTTCTTACAAAAGATGAAAAAATAGTCAAAAAAAAAGGCCTCAACTGAGGCCTTTAACTTATTTAAATAATACTGCTATTTACTAATTACAATATTAAACTTAGTAGATCTTCCATCTTGTAATTTCAAATCAAATATATAATTTCCGTTAGCTATATCACTTACATCAACTGATATTAGGTCATTAGCATTTACAGTCTTAGAGGATATTATTTTTCCAGTAACGTCCATAATATTTATACTGCCTTTTCCATTATAACCTTTTAAAGGTATAGTAACTATATTATTTGCTGGGTTAGGAAAAGCATCAATATTTGATAACTCATTGTCTTCAACATTTAAATTGGTAGTAAGTTCAACTGATATTCCAGCAGTAACATCTGAACCAAATCCAGTTAAGTACCATGAACCATTATTCTCAACACAACTTACAGGTTGCTTATATACATTTGTCATATTCTGATTGTAATCTAATTTATCATCAAACCCAATATAAACATCTGTATCAAAAGTATTAACACAAAACAAATATCTCTGATTATCAACTAAAGTTACAGGATCTACAAATGGTACGTAAACCTCTTGATAGGCTGAATCATTCGGATAAGTAAATTCTCCAGTTCCAATTGTATTTATAATGCTTATTGCTGCTGCAGGATCGTCTAAGTCAGCAAATACATCTCCCCACTCATGAGCATAGGTAGTAAAATATCTATTAGATAAATCTCCACCACTTACAACAGCAGAAAAGCTTAATCCCATTGCAGCCATTCTACTTGCATTTGGGTCCATAAATGGAGCACAAACACTTACACTCCCAGTAGCACTGTTTGGTCTGTAATGTGGACTTAACACCATGTTTTCATTACTATCTAAAGGAACGTTTGAGAACTTTGTACTACTAATATGAAAATCAGCGCTTACAGAATTATCACTTTGAAACTCATCTCCAGTTGTATCTACAGAATAAGTAAGATTATACATTCCAGTACTGTAGGATGCTTGACTAAATGTAGGCAAAGAAAAATATGCGCTATCACCAGCTAAAATAGGAGTAGATGCAGTAGATTGATCGTATAGTGTAGTGCCGCCAGAAGTTATCGTAGCATTTAAAACAGCGTTGTTATCAATATTTCCTGAATTTATTACCCAACTTCCAATTTGCACTTCGTATTCTGAATTGTCTTGGGCTAATGCTGAAGGAATAGAACTTGCCTCTGGAAGAATTACATCTGAAGCGGTAACAGATAAATTATTGTCAAAATTTCTTGAACCTATAAAAGCAACAACTGGACCATTAGCCATTTCAGCAGTTATAATAGCACCTGTTGCATCTTCAATAAAAATTGCTGGAATAGTACATACTGCTCCACTATCTCCTGGGGCCATATTTACCAATCCTGGTTCTCTGTTAATAATTATTACGGCTCTAGCACCTGCTTGTTCTGCAAATTGGACTTTAGTTCCAAATTGACAAGTGTTTCTCCAAATAACAGCAATTTTTCCTGTTAAATCGTTGATTAATGGGAAGCAACCTTCTTGCGAAATTGGATTTCCTTGAGGATTAGTACCTGTAGTACCATCTTCTACAAACATTAAAGTATCTACTACAGCATTCGCAGTATCAGTTAAATCTGGGCTACCCCAACCGGCAACATCGTTAGTTGATGAGAAACCATAGGCTCCAGCAATTGAAGCAGGAGCTTCTACTGTGAACTCAATCTGTTGAGCAAAGCTGCTTATGCAAGCAAATAATAGAATGAATGTACTTAGTATTAGTTTTTTCATGTCGTGAATTTAAATTATTAGTAAGCTTAAATGTAAGAAAATAATCCTCTAAAAAAAAGTTTTTTTCACTACAAAGCATAAAAAAAGGGGAGTAAACTCCCCTTTGTAATTATTGTGTTAAATACCTTACTGCACAGATATCTTTTGAGAAACTGTACCAAGGTTATTTTTGACATCTATTAAATAAACCCCTTTGGCATAATTTTCAGTGTTAATAGTAACCTTAGAATTAAACTGTTGAGTTAAAATTATTTTCCCCGTAATATCTTTTATCATTAACTCACTGATATTGTTAGAGTTTGTAGATATATTTAAAACATCGGAAGTTGGATTTGGATAAATAGAAACCTTGTTTTTGACTTTTTCATTTATTCCAACATTTGCTCCCATATTCATTCTAATAGCAAAAGCATTACCATTTGAATAAAAAGTACTTGTTGGTGCAGGATACCAAATTGCACTTGACCATGCAGGTTGAGTTACTGTAGCATCATCTACAATTCTTACATCAAAAGTATTACCACCACTAAATAATTCAACAGCTAAATAATAGCCACCTGCACTTAAAGTTAAGTTTTCCCAAGTATTGCTATTTGTTGATGGATCCCAACCAGAAAGTGTTGCTATAGACATATCAAAGTAGCCATTGGCAACATCTGTAGCAGTTAAAGGATATAAATCAGATGTATATGTTGCATTTCCAAAAGCACCAGTAGAGAAACTTAGCGAATCAATAATATATAAAATGACTTCTGCTTGAGCAACAGATGAAGAAGTTATATAAGTTCTTACAGAGTTTACAACTTGAGTTTGTTTTAAATTATAGTAAGTACCACATACCAGACCATCTGCAGCATCTGCCCATGAATTACTTCCAAGTGACCCAAGTGCTTCGTATCCAGCTGGGTGTAATCCAATGCCGTCTAAAGAGTATACATCGTTGGTTATCTCAAAATTTCTTTCGTAGGTATTATCTGAAAAATTAGCTCCACCAACCTGATCAGAATCTGAACTTACAGTAAATGTTCCTTGGTAAACTCCAGCTGTTAAAGTTAAGGGTTCTAAAGATTCAATAACTGATGTTGAATCAGCTTCAACAATTCCAAGGGAAGATGTTGTGTTGAATGAGCCAAAATCAGCAGCTAAACTCACATTTGTTTGATCATTAACACCATCGTTAGTTACTTGTGCGCCAACTACCCAATTTTGATCTATTTCAGTAATTGGAACTCTACCATATTCAGCACCAAAATGTGTTTCACCATAAATCCAAGAAGAATTTGCTTGAATATTGTTTAAATCTTTTCTAGATATTTTTACATCATCTACAGCCCAATACCATGCCCAAAAGTCATTATCTTCGTAATAAAACTGTACCAAAACTTGTGATTGTCCACCAACATCAGAAGAAACATCGATACTTGTAATTTCAGGATTTCCTGAGTTTTGATCATTTGGATATCCAGAATTGTTAGTGATTTCATATTGAACCCAAGTAGCTCCGTTATCTCCAGAAACTCTTACCCCTCTCGTATCTTGCCACCATCTGTAGTTATGTGAAAAAGACAAAACAACACTGTTTTCGCCAGTTAAATCTATAGGAGTTGCAATAGTTGCAGTAACGTATATCGGAGTACCATCGCCATCACCACCACCACATGCGTCAGAATTTATAAATAGAAAGCCATTAGATGCCGAAGCAGATCCAAACGGCGCAAGAGCAGCTACAGGTATTAAGTTAGCATCTGTTTCGAATCTCCATTGAGCTGTAGTTCCTGTTCCAGGATCTGTGGCACCAGTACCAGTACCAGCACAAACTGAAGTTGAGGTGATTGGAGTTTGGTTAGTGTAATCATACCCGCCAACTATATTGTAAGATGCATAAGAACAACTGTTATCAGTAACCCAGTCACTTGCGTTGTCAAATTGATTTTCCCAAAGCACTACACCTTTAGGTTGGCTTGAAAAGTCAGGTTTAATTTTTTCTTCTATAAATTCATGTTTTTTAGACATTTGACTCGAAGAGCTTTGTGCACTTGCTAAAAAACTAGTAGTTATACAAAAGAGTAATAAGTAAATTTTTTTCATTTTATTGTCATTAAGATTATATAACAATAATAAGAAAAAATAATTTATTTAGTTCAAATATTTAAGTATTTCGCTTTTAGTTTAAACAAAACTCTTTGAGCAAGAATTCTATTTACATAGGTTATCTCTAATTGGGATAATTTGAGAATGGTTTTTAACAAATAGTATGTAAGTCCAACTTTTAAGAGAAGAAAGATTAAGATTTGATATATTTGTAAATATTTTTTTCAAGAACAATTTTTCCAGAAACATTTATGATTGATAATTCACTTGGCAAGTTTTTTACAACTTTAATATTCATAAAATCTCTGAAATTAAAAAGGAGGATATGCCGATGATGATTCAAGGACATTTAATTTTGATTCCTTTTTCATCCCAACATTCAGATTCAAATATGTGAGGTTTATCTAAATTAATAGCCTTGCCATTTATTTCAATAAAAAATTGACTACCCATATCTCCATAATTCTCCAAACTAGTATAGTCAATGAATTTAACGGTTTTTTCTTTTTCACCATTTCTGTAAAACCACCTTTTTTCACTTAAGAAATTTATCACAAATCGTTTGATGTTATATTTTTTTAAATTATCAGGATTAATATCAAAATATTTTGTTGCATGAGCATCTTGATCATTAGCATTCATAATTTCAATGCTTCCATTAGTCTTGCCAAAACCAAATTTAAGCTGACCATTATCGTACCATTCTGTATGTTCGTGTCGTCCACAATATGCACATAAATCTGTATTTTGAGACTTTATTTGACCGTTTTCATAATAATAGTTATAATCCCATATAAAACAATCTTTATGAATTCCGCCTTGCATTATATTTCCATTTTTGTAATAAATATTATCCAATACTAAACAAGGATTAGTCCAATATTGATTATACTCAGTTTCTCTATACTTTAATCCATTTAAATAAGTTTTAATAAGAACATAATTGGGAACTTCAATTTTATTTTCGTCAACTAAGGTCGATTTAACTGTTATTGTTTTACCTGTAAATAGTTTTTTTTGGTGATAAAATAAATTGTTCTTGTTTAAAAGTTCCACAGAGTTAATTGTATCTGTTATGTTTGTTTTTTTCAAAAACCCATTAAAAACATAGCCTTCTATATTTTCATAGTTATCTTCCCATAAAACTTTATTGCCTTTGAGTTTAGGCGGGTTTAAGGTTTCAATTTTAGCCCAGTGCCCCGAAATTTCTTTAGTTTTTCCGGTCGCCTTGTTGAAATCATTTATGATTAAAGATTTATCTGTTTTTTGTTTTAAGATTACAAAATCATCCAGCAACAGCGTTGCTATTTTATTTCCTTCACTTCCAGGCTTATCTCTAACATTTAATCCGCCTGATGAGGCTACAAAATAAATCTGATCAATTACTTTTTGACCAAAAGAAACAGTTGGAACTATCAATAAAACAAGAAGTAGCTTTTTAATTGTGATTCTATTTAACAACGTTAACTCTCTTGGTTATAATTTGAGAATTATTTTTAACAGAAAGCATGTAAATTCCACATTTAAGAGAAGAAAGAATAATATTTGAGGTGTTTGTAAATGTTTTTTCAAGAACAACTTTTCCAGAAACATCCATTAGCGTTAATTCACTTTGCAAGTTATTTTCTAGTTTAATATTCACAAAATCATTGGATGGGTTTGGAAAAACTTCCAATTTATTTATTGTATTCTCCATTAAATTCACATTAGACCCCAAATTCATTCTTATTGCAAATGCATTTCCATTTGAGTAAGCTTGATCTCCAGGATACCATATTGCGCTTGACCAAGCAGGCTGTCCTACAGTATTGTCATCAAGAATTCTAATATCGTAAGTATTGCCCCCGCTGTATAGTTCAATTGCAGCATAGTAACTTCCAATTCCTAATGTAACATTTTCCCAAGTTGAAATATTATTGATTGGATCCCAACCAATATTGTTTGCAACTGGAATTTCTATATATCCATTATTTACATCCTGAGCAGTAACAGTGTAAAGTTCAGATGTGAAAATAGAGTTGCTAAATAGACCACTTGTGAAGCTTAAAGAATCCAATATATATAAAATCACCTCACTTTGGGCCATAGTAGAACTCGTTATGTAAGCTCTTACAGAATTTAAAATTTCTTCTTGTTTAATTGGGTAATATGTTCCACAAACTAATCCATCCGAAGCATCTGACCAAGAATTAGACCCTAACGATCCAATTGCTTCATAACCTGCAGGGTGGTTTCCAAGCCCATCTAAGGAATATATATCATTGGTGATTTCAAAATTTCTTAAAAAGGTATTATCGTCAAAATTCCCCGATCCTAAAGTGTCTCCCATAGAAGTTACTGTTACAGATCCTGTGTAATTTCCTACCGACAAACTGACAGGATTTAGGCTTTCAATAGATTTTGTAGAATCACTTTCTATAATAGTACTTGAAGCAGAACTTGAAATAGTAGTCGGCCCATTAAAATCTCCATTTGAAACAACATTTAATTGATCCATAGAACCGTAATTATAAACTGATGATCCTATATAATAATTTTGTTCAACTTGTGAAATAGGAGTTCTCCCATACTCAGCTCCTCCACTATTCTCACCAAATATCCAAGAGGAAATATTTTGAATGTCATTTTCCGGTGGAACTGTTATTTTTAAATCATCAATTAACCATCCATACCCAGACCCGAAGGAATCATCGTCGCTGTCACTGGTCCATCTAAACCTAATTTTAACCCCTTGTTGTCCACCAACATAGGAAGATATGTTGATTCCAACAAGTTCTTGAATTGCAGGGTCGTTCGTTGTCACTTGATCGTTAAGTTCTATGGCAGTCCAGGTTGTTCCATAATCAGTAGATAGCTCCACGAAAGTTTTATCGTAATTAAAAGCTTTATACATTTGTTCAAACTCTAAAGTGACACTAGGATAGTTGCTTAAATCTAGTGTGTCATTTAGTTCAATAGCAGCATCTTGAAAATCAACACTTCCAGTGAGCAAATACTGAATCCCGTTAAAAACAGCAAAACCATCTGAGACTGAAGTGGAGGCCATTGTCCCCATATAGGTTACAACATCGGCAGGAGTTGTTGTAACAACTTCCCATTGTCCTTGTAAATTCGCAGCACTAATTGTCCAATCTGCAACATTATTGAAAGTATTGTATGCAATAGTGTCAAAACTAGATTTAGAAAAGTTTAAATTTTGATTAACAAGTGGTTTAAAATCACAAGTGTTAAAGTTTTTATCTGATTTTACTTGAGCATTGAAAATGCCACAGAAGCAAAAGTAAAGTATAGTTAATTGTATTTTTTTCATTTTATTTCTTTTATGATTCAATCACTTCATTTTGTTTTTCATATTCTTCCAAAGGTAAGCAACTACAAATTAAGTTTCTATCACCATATGCATTATCTACTCTACCAACTGGTGGCCAAAACTTATTATTTATCTGGCTTAGGTTAGGATAGACAGCTTTTCTTCTTGAATATTTGTGATTCCAATTCTCATCAATTGCTTGAAATGCAGTATGAGGAGCATTTTTTAGAACGTTGTCAACTTCATCGTATTTTTCTTCAGCTATTTCTTTAATTTCTTTTCTTATACTAATCATTGCTTCTGCAAATCTATCCAATTCCTTTAAAGACTCACTTTCAGTTGGCTCTACCATTAGGGTCCCCGCAACAGGAAAACTAACAGTTGGTGCATGAAAGCCATAGTCCATTAGTCTTTTTGCTATATCTTCAACTTCAACGGCAGAATCTTTTTTA
Source organism: Bacteroidetes bacterium MED-G20 (assembly GCA_905181675.1). Taxonomy (GTDB): domain Bacteria; phylum Bacteroidota; class Bacteroidia; order Flavobacteriales_D; family Parvicellaceae; genus MED-G20. The sequence continues at coordinate 24,473 of CAJIYZ010000071.1, read as the reverse complement.
AAGGATCTACAGTCAAGAATCATTTCATGGGCAACTTTACCACTAGGTCCACAATAAAGCACATCGTAATGGTCTTTCAATTTTGATTGTAAATAGTTGGCATTTAAAATAGCAATTTCAGTTGATTTCTTTAATCCTTTAGCTCCTAATAGCTTTATATAACCGTAAGAAATTATCAAAATTAAAGCACTTCCCCAGGGAGCACCATTGATTGCTTTAATTCCATGGGATCCACCAGTTTTTATAATTGGATTACCAGGTAAAAATGGCGATAAATGTTTTGCAACCCCAATAGGCCCCATTCCTGGCCCACCTCCACCATGAGGAATGGCAAAAGTTTTGTGAAGATTTAAGTGGCAGACATCTGCTCCAATTAGTCCTGGAGAAGTAAGACCAACTTGTGCATTCATATTAGCACCATCCATATAAACTTGCCCGCCAAAATCATGAATAATCGTAGTAATTTCTATAATGTCTTTTTCAAAAACACCATGTGTTGATGGGTAAGTAACCATAAGTGCAGAAAGATTTTCGGCATGATTGGAAGCTTTTTCTCTTAAATCTTCTATGTCAATATTTCCCAAATCATCACATTTAACCAACACTACTTCCATTCCTGCCATAACTGCGCTCGCAGGATTGGTTCCGTGAGCACTAGTAGGAATTAGACATATATTTCTATGTCCTTCGTCATTTGAAATGTGATATGCTCTAATGACCATAAGGCCACTGTACTCGCCTTGCGCGCCACTATTTGGTTGAAGTGAAACTTGGTCGAATCCAGTAATTTCACTTAAATCTTCAGCCAATTCTTTAAATATTTGTTGATAACCTTGAGTTTGATTCACAGGACAAAACGGGTGTAAATTAGCAAATTCAGGCCAAGTTATAGGTTCCATTTCTGTAGCAGCATTTAACTTCATAGTGCAGGATCCAAGTGAAATCATTCCATGAACAAGTGATAAATCTTTATTTTCAAGTTTTTTTATGTACCTCATCATTTCTGTCTCAGAATGATAAGAGTTAAATACATTTTGTTCTAAAAATGAATTGCTTTTTGGCAAGAAAAGAGGGTTTTCTATTTCTTTTTCAAGATTTACTTTTGAATTAGATTTTTTAAAATCGCCCAATATTTTTGCAAGTTTATTTAAGCTTTCCCAGCTTGTCGTTTCATCAATAGATATTGTTACAGAATCTTTATAATAACCTACATTGATTTCATTTTTTTCTAAATGAAGTCTTATAGAATTAAGATTTTCTTTAAAGGATATAGTGTCAAAGTGATTAGAGTTATTTATTTCGTATCCAAGAGCTATAAGAGCTTGTTTGAGACTTGATGTTTTCTGTCTAATAGTTTCAGCAATATTTTTTAAACCTTTAGGGCCGTGGTAAACAACATACATACTAGCCATAACAGCTAAAAGTGCCTGTGCAGTACATATATTAGAGGTTGCTTTTCCTCGCTTAATATGTTGTTCCCTTGTCTGGAGAGCCATTCTTAATGCTGGATTTCCATGAACATCTAAGGATACTCCAATTATCCTTCCGGGAATATATCTTTTGTGAGATTCTTTACAGGCAAAAAATGCAGCATGAGGCCCACCATAGCTCATTGGTACGCCAAATCTTTGTGTTGATCCAACAACTACATCTGCTCCCCAACTACCAGGGCTTTTTAGCAACACAAGACTCATTACATCTGCTATGACAGAAACTTGAATATTTAAATCTTTAGCAGAATTAGTAAATTCTCCATAGTCGTAAATTTCTCCGTAAGCATTTGGATACTGAACAATTGCACCGAAAAATTCATTGGATAAATCTATAGACTCTGGATCTCCAAAAACAATTTCAATTCCAAGAGGTTCTGCTCTTGCAGTTATTACATCAATTGTCTGTAGGTATAAATCGTTGCTAACAAAAAATTTATTCACATTTGATTTTACTTGTGCCCTCGACCGCATGTGAAAAAACATCAACATAGATTCTGCTGCAGCTGTTGATTCATCTAAAAGGGATGCATTTGCCATTTCCATCCCTGTAAGTTCAGTTACAAAAGTTTGAAAATTCAAAAGTGCCTCTAATCTTCCTTGAGCAATTTCTGCCTGATAGGGAGTATAAGCAGTGTACCAACCTGGGTTACATAAAATATTTCTTTTGATAACGCTAGGGGTGAGTGTCCCGTAGTAACCTTGGCCAATGTAATTGTCAAAGTTTTTATTTAAATCAGCAATTTCTTTGAGATTATTTAAATAATCGTTTTCAGTTATTGCATCTACAATTTTTAATGGGCTGTTTTTTAAAATTGAATTCGGAATAGTTTGATGTATTAACTCATCAACAGATCCTAAACCAATTGTATTCAACATCTTTTTAATATCGTCTTCATTAGCTCCGATATGCCTGTTTTCAAAAGAATTCATATCCATAATAATTTTTTATCGTTACAAATATATATATACAACTTGTTTTGCTATATGATGTTGACAAATTGTTTAATTTTATTTTATGAACAAACCATTATCAAAACTATTATTTTTATTTATTGCCTTCTTTTTTACAACATTTCAATTTAATGCACAAGATAAAAATAGTGACTTGCAAAACATAACACTTCACCTTCTTTCAGGGGATACTTTAACCTATAAATTACTTGAAATTAATGAGGATCACCTGGCGGGCTACCAAAAAAAAAACAAAAGAGATGTTTGGAAACTTAAAATTTACCCTAATACTGATATACTTTACTACAGTACGTCAACCTTAAACAAAAACTGGGTTTATGTTCCCGATTCTTCCACTGGAAATGTTTTGACTAAAGAACTTATGGAGCAATATGTAATGGGAAAGAGAGAAGCTAAAGAAAATTATCGTCCAATAAAACACTTTGCCTTGGGATTAGTTTCCGGAGTGGCATTAGGTGCATTAGATAGCTATGCTAAAGGGTTTTTCAATAATCCAAACTCTGGATTAGTAATTGCAGTTCCTGTACTTAGCACCTTAATAGTAAGAACAAAAAACCTAAAGGATGAAGATTCGAAAAAAATGAATGAAGAAGCCATTTTAAAAAATGAATATCAAAAAGGCTTTCATTCTGTCAAAAAGACCAAGAACTATATTGGTTCTTCTTCTGGCAGTCTATTAGGAGTTGTATTAGCTATAATTGCAAATAATATAATTGGCAGTTAGTTTGTGCAAATAAAAAGAATAATAGAGTTTATAGTATTTTCTAATGTATGGATTTCATTAGGTGCTGTTGGTATTACTCTAGTTACTTTTTTTTACGCCAAATTAGAGTTGAATTGGCTGTTATTAATCTTGGTTTTTTTTTCTACTTTATTTGGATATAATTTGCAAAATGTTCCTCAGAGAGAAATTCATAATCATCGTTCTAACCAGATTTTGTGGTGTCAGTCTAACAACAAGCTGATAAAGTGGTTAATTTTTATTTCATTTCTTATTTCTGCATTTCTTGCATTATATATTATGAATCTTTATTTGATTTTGTTTTCTGTTCCGTTTTTAGGTTTAGTTTTTTTTTATAGAAATACTTTTTCAAGTAAACTTCAAATAAGAAATATTCCTTTTTTAAAAATTTTAATTATTTCTATTTGTTGGTGCTGGACATGTTGTGTTTTGCCTCAGATTGTTTCAAGTGTGTGTTTTAATTGGGATATTGCTTTAATTGTTTTTATATATGTATTTGCAATAACCATTCCTTTTGACATAAGAGACATAAATATTGACGAAAAAAATTTTTACACAATACCTCAATTTACAGGCCCAAGAATAGCTTTTTTCATTTCTCAATTAAGTATTCTCTTTTTATTTTTTTATTCATTATACCTTGCAAATTATCCACTTTGTTTTTTCATGATTATCACCAATTTAGTTTTAATCCCATCTTTTAAAATCAGAACTGAATATTATTATTTATTTGTATTAGATGGATTACTAGTAATATTTCCAATATTTGTCTTATGAAAAAATCCAAGGTACTTCTTTTATATACTGGTGGGACAATAGGGATGATAGAAGACCCTGCAGAATCCTCACTTAAACCCTTTAATTTTAGTCAAATAACCGAAGAAGTCCCAGAGCTCAATAAAATAAACTGTTCTATTGAAACCGTTGCATTTGAAAAACCAATCGACTCATCCAATATGAATTTTGAAACCTGGACTAAGATTGGGGATGAAATATTTAATAATTATGATTATTTCGATGGATTTGTTGTTTTGCACGGGACCGATACAATGTCCTACACCGCTAGTGCATTAAGCCTAATGTTTCAAAACTTGTCAAAGCCTATTATATTAACTGGTTCACAACTCCCCCTTGGCCAAGTGAGGACAGATGGGAAAGAAAACCTTATTACGGCAATTGAAATTGCTTCAAAGAAACGAAACAACAAGTCTATCATTCAAGAGGTTGCTATTTACTTTGAGAATCAACTTTTTAGAGGAAATAGAACAACCAAAGTTAGTTCAGATCATTTTGATGCTTTTAAATCATACAATTATCCTTCCTTAGCAGATGTAGGGGTGGAAATAAATTTCAACCATAATTATTTGCTTTTAAACAAGAGTAAGAATTTAGAATATGTAAAAGGTTTTGACCCAGTGGTTGACGTAGTGTTATTTTATCCTGGAATTATAATTAAAAATATAGTAAAATCAATCCAAAGCAATTCTTCAAAAGTTGTGGTTTTAATGAGCTTTGGATCTGGAAATCTTCCTTTAGAAAACGAACTTGTGGATTTTTTAAATTCATCCAATAAAATATTTCTTAACGTTAGTCAATGTAAAGCCGGAAAAGTTGAGCAAGAAAAGTATGAAACTGGATTGCAGCTTAAAAAAGCTGGTGTTATTGGTGTAAAAGACATGACATTAGAAACCGTAATAGTTAAATCTATGCTTTTGATTAAAAAACATCCACTCGATAAAAATAAATTTAAAGAGCTTTTCCTATCCAATATTGCAGGAGAGGTATCAGAATAATATCTTTTTAAATAAGATTAAATATTATTTTAATAAAAAAGCTATATTTTTTTGTAATTTGGCCAAATCAAAAGCCAAAATTTAAAACAAGACATACAAATTTAACATGAAAAAAGTAATTTTTATTTTAGGATTTTTAGGATTATTTATTTTAAATCCTCTATCAGCTCAAAATGATTCAGCAGAAACTATAATCTCAGATACAACTCAAGAAATGAGTGAAACACCAGATTCCGCATTAACAGAAGAAGTTATGGAATCAGAACCAGTAGAGGAACTAGAATCAGTAAATAAAGAATTGGAATTGGATGCAACACCAGAAGAAGATACTTCTGTATCCCAATCATTAAAATTAAAATTTATTGAAGGTGGCCCGCTTTTTATGTCATTTGTTTTGATTGCATTGATTTTAGGTTTAGCTCTTTCAATAGAAAGAATCATTTATTTAAACCTAGCAACGACTAACTCAAAACAATTACTTGAGGATATTGAAAACGCTCTTTCAAATGGAGGTGTTGATGCTGCCAAAGATGTTTGTAGAAATACTCGTGGTCCAGTAGCCAGTATTTTTCTTCAAGGTTTGGAGAGAAGTTCGGAAGGTGTGGAAATGGTAGAGAAATCTGTTATTGCTTATGGAGGCGTTCAAATGGGATTGCTAGAAAGAGGTCTTTCTTGGATTGGATTATTTATTGCTCTTGCTCCAATGCTTGGATTTATGGGGACAGTAATAGGAATGATTCAAGCATTTGATATAATTGAACTTAAAGGAGAAGCAAAACCAGACGAATTAGCAGGAGGTATTAAAGTTGCTCTGATTACTACTGTATCTGGTTTAATAGTGGCTATTATTCTTCAAATTTTTTACAACTATATAGTTTCTAAAATTGACTCTTTGGTAAACCAAATGGAAGATGCTTCAATTTCTTTAATAGATGTATTGGTTAAGCATAAATTGGGAAAATAACCTTTAAATTAAGCTTCTAGAAATGGAAAATAATAAACTAAATTTAATTACAAAAATCGTAACATATTCGATTGTTTTTCTTGGAATTCTCTTTACTCTATGGGTTATGCAAGATGACAATCCTGCAGAAATGAGTTATGAACAGCAAAAGCAATGGGCGATTGTGGAGGCTAAGAGTCAGGGCTTGGCAAATGAAATGACTGCTACTGAACTTAATGCCCACTTGTCAAATAGAACTTCTGAAATTTCCTTAGAAAAAGAAAAAACTCTGTGGAGTGATGTCTCTACACTAATTAATTTCTCTATGTTCATTATCTATTTTGCAGCCGGATTGGTTATAGCAGCATTTGGATATCTTTATTTTATTGATCCTAAAAAAGCAATCAGATCTCTAGCTGGAATTGGAATATTTATTGTTTTCATGGTTTTAGTTTACGTGTTTTCAGAAGGTGATAGTGGTTCAGATATGAAATTGGCAAGTACTGCAATTAATGCCACTACTGTTTTAACATCTATTGCAATTCTTGGATGGATAGGTGGTTCTCTAGTTAAATTTATAAAGTAATGGCTAAAAGAGAGGTTGAAGAAATTAATGCTGGATCGATGGCAGACATCGCATTCTTGCTTTTAATTTTCTTTCTTATTACTACTACCATGAATTTGCCTCAGGTGCATGAGGAAAGATTACCTCAAAAGTCGGATGTAGAATTTCTTTTAAATGAAAGAAATGTTCTGCAAATCATGGCAAATAAAAATGACAAAATCGGTATAGAAGGTGAATTTGCAGAAATAACTGATATTCAAAGTGCTGTAAAAAAGTTTTACCAACATAAGGATGGAACTCCAAATCAGCCATCTTACATTGAAGTGACTAGAAAAATCTGCGAAGACACCTTAGAGTCTTTAGAAAATGCTTTAAACGTTTATCCAGATGCTCCATTATTTAAGATAGAACAAGACGCATGGACAAGAAGATTAGATGCTTGTGTTGCTTTTGGAAGCGGATTTCAAACTCTGCCAAACAATGCCACGGTATCCATTCAGTTAGATAACTCTACTACTTATGTTACCTACATGAGTGTTTTAGACCAAATAATGCAGGGTCTAAATTCTCTAAGAGATAGTTTATGCCAAGATAGATTTGGTGTTTCTTTTGAGAAGTTGAATGACAAAGTGGAGAGTGACAAGCAAAAAATATCAGCGATAAGACAGGTTTATCCAAAAAAAATAATGAAAGAAAAAAATAGATCAGTTCAATAAAACTTATTATGTCTAAATTTTCAAAAGGTAAAAAAAGAAAAGATCCAGCAATATCAACAGCGGCATTGCCAGATATTGTATTTATGTTACTCTTCTTTTTTATGGTAACTACAGTCTTTAAAGAGAAAGAGTCTAAAAAATTGGAGATAGATAAAGTTGCAATTAAAGAAACTATTGATTTAGAAAAAAACATTAAAGCTTCTTATTTTTGGATTGGAAGAGTTCCCGGTAAAGTAGACGATTTTAGAGTTCAATTAGACGATGATTTAATAAACGACTATTCAGAAATTAAAGATTACTTAACAAAACTTAGAAAAAACCCTGAGTATTCACAAGTTTGGGACTCCCGTTTTTTTAATGTTTTTAAAGTGGATAAAAAAACTGAGATGAGGATTGTTAGAAAAGTTCATGACGAGCTAAAAGAGGCTGAGGCTTTTAAAGTTGTTTATTCAGTCAACAGAGAGAAGTAAATCCTTTTTCCAAAATATTTTTTTTATTACCAAGTAAGTCAACATCCCAATTCCAAGCGGAATCATTATATAATTGAAAAAATATTCTAGTTCATTTTCAGAAATAAATTCATTTTTTAGAGCTTGCATGCTTATTAATGAAAAAAGATTGAATCCAAAATGTAATATTATAGTCAGTAAAATATTTTTGCTGTAGTCATAAATTAACCCCAACAAAATACTGGCAAATATTATGGAAAGTAAATTCTCAATTTGAAAATGAAGAATTCCAAAAACTAGTGAAGTAACTAAAATTCCGGCAATATTATTTTTAAAAATGCCAATGCATATCTTTTGTAAAATCCCTCTAAAAAATAACTCTTCTCCAATCGCAGGCAGGATAGAAAGCAATAAAATATTAAATGAAAAACTTATTAACCCCTGTGAAATAAAACCTTCTTGAAGTTTAGAATTCAATTCCTGTTGTTCTTTAAGAAAGTTTTTTATTTCAAATGGAAGAAAATCGTAGCCTATATAACTAGATATTAACAATAACAGTTGAGCAAACCCTAATAAAACAATAAAGTACATTAAACATTTTCCAAGGTCCTTTTTACTAGGTTTTTTATAATTAACAGAAAAAGTTTTAATAAGAAATAAGAAAATAACAGATGGTACTAAAAATATTCCTAGTTGACTAAAAAATGCCCATGCTTTGTGAGCATAAATAAATTTAAACTCTTTAGTTTCTATATCTGTAGATATTTGTGCGGTATTTATATCCCAAATTACATCAATAAACCCTACCGCTATCATTTGAAAAATAATAAATGATGTAAGAACAATGGTAATAAACAAAAAAATTAATCCAATATGATTTCTAACTGGAAGCAAATTTTTATTTTTCATCCCGAAATATAGTAATTAGTTGTTAATGCATAACTTTGCAAAAAACTTATGGTAAAAATAGGTGACATATCTTTGGGAGATTTCCCGCTATTGTTAGCGCCAATGGAGGACGTAAGTGATCCCCCTTTTAGAGCTTTATGTAAAAAATATGGTGCTGATATGATGTATACAGAATTCATATCTTCTGAAGGTTTAATTAGAGATGCTGTTAAAAGTGTACAAAAGCTTGATATTTTTGAGTATGAAAGACCAATTGGAATTCAGATTTTTGGTTCAGAGATTTCTTCAATGCGTGAAGCAACAGAAATGTGTGAGAAGGCAAATCCTGATATTATTGATATAAATTATGGTTGTCCAGTTAAAAAAGTAGCATGTAAAGGTGCTGGAGCAGGAATTCTTCAAGATATACCTAAGATGGTAGAAATGACTAAAGAAATTGTCAATTCAACAAGTCTCCCAGTCACTGTTAAAACTAGGCTGGGCTGGGATGAAAATTCAAAGTATATTGTTGATGCAGCAGAGAGACTACAAGACGTAGGTATTAAAGCGATTTCCATTCATGGAAGAACTCGTTCTCAAATGTATAAGGGAGAAGCAGATTGGTCATTAATTTCGGAAGTTAAAAACAACCCTAGAATGCATATTCCAGTATTTGGTAATGGAGATATAAATTCACCTGAAAAAGCTTTAAGATATAAAAATACTTACGGTGTTGATGGAATTATGATTGGAAGAGCAAGTATTGGGAATCCTTGGTTTTTTAATCAAATAAAACATTTTTTAAAAACAGGAAATAATTTGGCTATGCCTTCACTAGAAGAAAGAGTGAAAGTTGTTAAAGAACATTTAGATTTTAGCATTAGATGGAAAGGAGATAGGGTAGGAATTGTCGAGATGAGAAGACATTATGCAAATTATTTCAAAGGTATACCCAATTTTAAACCAATTAGAACACAATTAGTTACTTTGGAATCTAAAGATGAATTATTTGAAGTGTTAAACGGAATTGTAAATCAATTTGAATTAGAACTAATATGAAAATCTATACAAAATCTGGAGATCAAGGAGAAACTTCTTTATTTGGTGGAGAAAGAGTTAAAAAACATCATTTAAGTATTCAAGCTTATGGAACCATTGACGAGCTAAATTCTTGGATTGGGTTAATAAAAGACAATATTGAGACTAAAGAAGCTGAAATACTTGTTAAAATTCAAGAAGAATTATTTACTATAGGATCTTATTTAGCTACTGGGGACAATGAAAAAATGATGGTACATCTTCCAAAACTGACTGAAAATCCTATTTTAGAACTAGAGAAATCTATTGATGGCATGCAAGAAATCCTTCCCGAAATGAAAAATTTTGTTTTGCCAGGAGGTCACTCAATATCTTCTTACTGTCATCTTGCAAGATGTGTTTGTAGAAGAGCAGAAAGATTAACCATAGAAACTTCAGAAATTCAAAAAGTTAATTCAATCATAATAAAATACTTAAATAGGCTTTCTGATTTTTTATTTGTTTTATCAAGAAAGGTGCTGTTTGACCTAAATATCCCTGAGAAACCATGGATTCCAACCAAAAACAATAGTAAATAAATAAATAATTTTTTTGAAAACTCTTTGCTGAGTCATTAAAAAAATTACTTTTGGCAATTCTTATAAACGTTTTTATGTATTGGACTTTAGAACTTGCTAGATATTTAGAAGATGCTCCTTGGCCAGCTGCCAAAGATGAGCTAATTGATTTTGCGATGAGGACAGGATCCCCGTTGGAAGTTGTTGAGAATCTTCAAGCAATTGAAGATGAAGGTGAAATTTATGATGCAATTGAAGAAATTTGGCCAGATTATCCAACAAAAGATGACTTCTTTTTTAACGAAGACGAATACTAAAACCTTCTTTTCTTTTATTCATTGTTTTTTTTAAAATTATTCTTGCTAATAGTTCCAACTATTCAACTATTTTTGTTTTCCGAAAATTGGTAAAATGTTTGATGGTATTCTAAAAAAATTATTTGGTGATAAAAATCAAAAAGATCTTGACGAGCTTTTTCCTGTAGTTGGTGATACTAATCAATTTTCTGAAAAACTAATTAACATTAGCGATGATGAGCTTAGAATAAAGACTGATGATTTCAAAAAAACTTTAGCTAATTCATGTGAATCTATTCAAATCGAAATAAAGGATCTTAAAGTAAAAGCAAATTCTGATTTAGACATTTCAGAAAAAGAAGCTATTTATGATAAAATTGATGAGCTTGAGATTCAAGAAAATGAAACAATTGAGTCTACACTTTTAGAAATTATGCCAGATGCATTTGCTGTGGTTAAAGAAACTGCAAGAAGATTGTCTGAAAATGGTCATCTAAAAGTGAAAGCCAACGAAAATGACCATGAACTTTCTCAAAAATTAGATGTTGTAGAAATCGATGGAGACCATGCTATTTGGAAAAATTCTTGGGATGCTGCAGGAACACCAGTAGAATGGTCAATGGTTCATTACGATGTTCAGCTTATGGGGGGGGCGGCTCTGCATAAAGGTAAAATTGCAGAAATGATGACCGGAGAGGGTAAAACATTAGTTGCTACTTTACCTGTTTATCTTAATGCTTTGGTTGGAAAAGGGGTCCATGTAATTACAGTAAATGATTATTTGGCTAAAAGAGATGCCCAATGGATGGGACCTATATATCAATTTCATGGCTTAACGGTAGACTGTATAGACTTGTACCAACCGCATTCTCCAGAAAGAATAAAAGCTTACAACGCCGACATTACATTTGGAACTAATAATGAATTTGGGTTTGATTATTTAAGAGATAACATGGTTTCTGAAACTGAAGGTTTGGTTCAGAGAAAGCATCATTACGCAATTATTGACGAAGTAGATTCTGTTCTAATTGACGATGCGAGAACACCATTAATTATTTCTGGCCCTGTCCCAAAAGGAGACCAACAAGAGTATGTTGCCCTGAAACCGAAAATAGAGAAGCTAGTTGATTTTCAGAAAAAATTAGTCAATGGGTTATTAACCGAAGCAAAAACTAAGATTGCTAAATCGGAACAAGAAGGAGTAGATAAAAAACAACAAAAAATTTTATTCGAAGAAGGTTGTTTGTCACTTTTCAGATCATTTAGAGGACTACCAAAAAGTAAGGTTTTAATAAAATATTTAAGTGAGCCAGGAGTTAAAATTCATTTACAAAAAACAGAAAATTTTTATTTACAAGACAATGCTAAGGAAATGCCTAAAGCAGATGAATTACTGTATTTTGTAATTGATGAAAAAAACAATACCATAGACTTAACAGAAAAAGGAATTGATTTAATATCTGGCGAAAACGATCCTGAATTTTATATTCTTCCAGATATTGGTGCAAAAGTTGTTGAAATAGAACAAAAAACACCCGATGCTCAAAAAAGAGTAGAGTTGAAAGACCAAATGATGTCTGATTACACTATAAAAGCCGAAAGAATCCACTCTATGAACCAATTGCTAAAAGCATATTCCTTATTTGAAAAAGATATCGAGTACGTAGTAATGGAGAATAAAGTGAAGATAGTTGATGAACAGACTGGAAGAATCATGGATGGTAGAAGATATTCTGATGGTCTTCATCAGGCAATTGAAGCTAAAGAAAATGTTAAGGTAGAAGCTGCGTCTCAAACCTATGCAACTATTACTCTTCAGAACTATTTTAGAATGTACCACAAATTGGCGGGAATGACTGGTACGGCCGAGACGGAAGCCAAAGAACTTTGGGATATTTACAAACTAGATGTTGTTGCAGTTAAAACTAATAAACCATTAGTAAGAGATGATCAAAATGATTTAGTTTATAAAACTGCTAGAGAAAAGTACCAAGCAATTATTGAAGAAATTGAAAAAATCCGTTCTAATGGCAGACCTGTTTTAGTTGGAACTACATCTGTTGAAGTGTCAGAGCTTCTATCAAGATTGTTGAAGTTAAAAAAATTACCTCATCAGGTTTTAAACGCGAAATTGCACCAAAAAGAAGCAGAGGTAGTTACTGAAGCTGGAAAGCCAGGAACCGTAACTATTGCCACGAATATGGCGGGAAGAGGAACAGATATTAAGCTTGGAGATGGAGTTAAAGAACAAGGGGGATTAGCAATAATAGGAACCGAAAGACACGACTCCAGAAGAGTAGATAGACAGCTTAGAGGAAGGTCTGGGAGACAAGGTGACCCAGGTTCTACCCAGTTTTTTGTTTCACTTGAAGATAATCTAATGAGACTTTTTGGTTCCGAGAGAATTGCTAAAATGATGGACAGAATGGGCCATAAAGAAGGGGAAGTAATTCAACACTCTATGATTACCAAATCTATTGAAAGAGCTCAAAAGAAAGTGGAGGAAAATAATTTTGGTATTAGAAAAAGATTATTGGAGTTTGACGATGTAATGAATAGTCAAAGAACTGCTATTTACAATCGTAGAAAAAATGCTTTGTTCGGGGATAAACTAGATCTTGATATAGATAACATGATATATGATATCTGTAATACAACAGTTGTTAATTCGCAACAAAACTCTGATTTCGAAGATTTTAATTATAATGTCATTACAAGTTTTGGAATTGAATCTCCTTTTAATGAAAAAGAATTTTTAGAAAAAGATGCCAATATTCTTACTGAAGAATTGTACAAGGAGGCGAAAGAAAAATATCTAAGAAAAGCTGAAAACATCAAAGCAAATGTTTTTCCAGTAATTAAAAACATTCACGAAAACCCATCTGATAAAATAGAAAACATTGTGATTCCATTTACAGATGGGAGAAGAGCAATGAAAGTAGTTGCAAAACTTAGTAAAGTATATGAAACAGAAGGTTCAGAAGCTTTAAAAGCTTTAGAGAGAAATATCACTCTTGCATTTATTGACAACGAATGGAAAGAACATTTAAGAGAGATGGATTTTCTTAAGCAAAGTGTTTACCATGCTCAGTACGAACAGAAAGATCCTCTTCTTATATATAAGTTAGAAGGTTACGAACTATTTCAGTCCATGATGGACAAAATGAATAGAGATATTATTTCATTTTTAATGAAAGCCCAACTTCATGACCCTAACGAAGAAACTCTATCTTCAGAAAGTAGTCCAAGACCAAAACAAGACTTTAGCAAGTTAAAAGCTGGCAGAGAAGACGTTGCTCAATCTACAAGAATGAATAGTGAAATGGCTCAGCAGAACCAATCTGGACAACCAGTAAAACATGCTCCGGTAATGGTTGCTAAAAAACCTGGCAGAAATGAAAGGGTTAAAATTTTAAATCTTCAAAATGGCGAAACCAAAGAAATGAAGTTTAAACAAGCAGAACCATTAATTAGTAGTGGAACTTGGCAAATGGTTAATTAATTCAGATAATTTAAACCACATAATATTTCCTTCTTCTTATTTCTTTTCAACTATGTATATTAGTATAAACAAATGAGCTTTTCTAACTATTAAAGCTTTTTTCAAATAATTATGCGATTTCTAAAATATATATATATTGTTTTCTTACTTTCTAGATGTCTAAATCTAAATGCATCTACTTATTTTGTAAGCAATTCTCTGGGAAACGATACAAATTCTGGACTTAGTTCGCAAACGCCTATAAAATCTATTTCTAGACTCAATACTTTTAATTTCTTTCCTGGGGACTCTATTTTATTTAAGTCAGGAGATACTTTTCTAGGAATGTTCTGGTTAAAAGGTTCTGGCGATTCATCACATCCAATTGTTGTAGATACTTATGGTGGACTTGATAAAGCTAGTATTAATGGTGACGGCTATCAATCTTGTATTTTGTTATTTAATAATGAGTTTATTAGTATAAATAACTTAGATATTTTCAATGAAAACTCCCATCTTGACTCATTAGGAAATATAAAGTTGCTTGCTGGTTTTTCTGGGGCATCAAACACTTGGGGATCTGGAAAAAATGTTCGTTTTGGAATTAAAATTGTTGCAACATCTAAGTCTTTAACTGGTTTTTCTTTTAATAATTTAAAAATACACGATATCTACCCTAGTCCAGTATTGAGTCAAAATATTCACAAAGGTTATGGAATTAAAATTGAATCACAGTCTGATACCTTAAGTTTTTTATATAATAGAATTTCTGATTTGAAAATTTATAATTGTGATATTTCTAAAACAGGTCATTATGGAATATGGGTAAAATCTTTAGGATTAAACGGGATTGACTCTGTAAAAAATTCAAACATTAATATTTTGGAGTGTAATTTTGAAGATACTGGTGGGTCTGGTTTTGTCCCCAATAAGTCCAAAAATATACTAGTTCAAAATTCTTCATTTAATCATTCTGGCTCAAGTATTGATCCGAGAATGTGGAAAAGAGGAAGTGGCTTATGGACTTTTGATTGTAAAGATGTAATTGTACAGCACAATTATTTCATGAATGCACATGGGCCACAAGATTCTTACGGTGCTCATATAGATTATGGCAATGAAAATGTTGTATTTCAGTACAACTATAGCTATAATAACGAAGGAGGTTTTGCTGAGATTTTAGGAGATAATATAAACTGTGGTTATAGATACAATATTAGTGTTAACGACGGGTACAGGTTAGACCCCAACAATTCTTCTTGGGATAAAAAAGGAAAAATATTTTGGATATCTAATTTTTGCGGATCGGGTCCAAGATGCCCTAACGTAGGAAGTTTTATTTATAACAATACCATATTTGTAAATGATAGTCTGAATCCTGAAATATATTTTTGGCCAAATATAGGAGATGTCCATCTTTATAATAATCTAATTTACGTTGGTAGCTATGGAAATAAAATTCCAACTCTTTTACAAAACACCTCAAATATTTTAAATATAAGTCACAATATTTTTTACGATTCTTCCCGATTAGATTTAGATAGCGATTTAATGAATAATGCCATATTTGAAAACCCACAGCTAGTTAATTCTTTTAATCAAGGTGTAAATAATCCTTTATTTTATAAAATCCAAAATAGCAGCATAGCCATTGGTAATGGAAAACTAATTTCAGGAAGTAATGATTCTACAAATTATTTAAATAATAATGGTGGAAAGGATTATTTTGGAAATCTTGTTTCCAATAGTTTACTTCCAAATATTGGTGCATATAATGGAGAGAGCCTAAGTGGTTACAATACATTGAAAGAACAATTGATATATGCATACCCTACGGCAACTATTGATTATCTACAATTAAAATCTAAATCTTCCAAAGGCCCTTTTGAAACATATATTTACGATGTAAATGGAAAATATATATCTTATCAAATTGGAGATAAAATCTCTTTAATAAATTTCAAAAAAGGGATTTATCTACTAAAAGTAAAGTTTGGAGATAAAGTAGAAAAACTTAGGGTTATAAAACTCTAAATGTTCAATTCCCATAACAGGGGCAAGCCAAAATATACCATTATAATAATTAATATTATTGAAAACAGGTTTATAAGAATTCCAGCTTTTACCATGTCTGCTATGTTTAACAGTTTTGATCCAAATACAACTGCATTGGGTGGCGTTGCAACTGGTAACATAAAGGCACAAGAAGCCGCTAGTGTTGTCCCTACTAGCAGTAGATAAGGATTAATACCCATTAAAGAAGATACAGGAATCATTACTGGTAGAAGCATAGCTGTAGTTGCCATATTAGAGGTGAGTTCAGTTAGAAAGTTTACACCAGCAACAATAACAAGAATAACAATTAATGTACTTGAAAAGGAGATAAATGTCAATTGTTCACCAATCCAATTATCTAATCCAGTTGCTTGAAATCCTTTAGCTATGGACAATCCACCTCCAAAAAGCAATAGTATTCCCCAAGGAATAGATACTGCATCTTTCCATTTCATTAATGGTTCTTTTTTAGTTTTGGAAGGTAAAATGAATAATATAATTGCACTTGAAATAGCAATCATACTATCGTCAAAATTTGGTATTAAAAGGTTAATGGTGTTTTTTCTAAATATCCAGCATAAAATAGTAACGCAAAAGACTACAAGAATTTTCTTTTCTTCATTGCTAATTCCTCCCATATCCTTTAAAAGCCTGATAATCTCATTCTTTCCACCAGGAAATCCAACTTTATTTAGTTTGAAGGCTACTTTTGTTAAAAACCACCAAATAAAAAACATTAAAATAATAGATACTGGTAAGCCAATCTTCATCCATTGAAAAAAAGAAATTTCAATATTGAAATTATCTTGAACGAAACCCGCAAATATTAAATTTGGAGGTGTCCCAATTAAAGTAGCTATTCCACCTGCAGAAGCGCTATAGGCAACCCCTAACATTAACGCTTTTCCAAAAATTTTATTTTCATTTTTTACAGTATCTGGATGGTCTTTTACTTGATTTATTACTGATAAAGCTATAGGAAGCATCATTACTGTTGTTGCTGTATTAGAAATCCACATAGAAAGAAATCCTGTTGCCAACATAAATCCCAATATAATTTTATCGTTACTTCCTCCAAGTCTTAATATGATTTTTAGAGCAATTCTTTTATGAAGATTCCATTTTTGTATAGCATTTGCCAATATAAACCCACCAATAAATAAGAAAATATATTTATGTCCATAGTTGGCACCGGTTTCTTGAATATTCAGCACATTTGTTGAAGGGAATAAAATTATTGGTAATAAGGCCGTAACAGCTATTGGCACCACTTCACTAATCCACCAAACTGCCATCCATAGAATAATACCTAATAGCCTAAAACCACTTTCAGTCATTCCATCTGGGTGATTTAAAAATAAAGTTGAAATGAATAGAAGTGGGCCTAGAAGTTTATATAATGTTGATTTAGTCATCTTATTAATAGTTGCTATAATATAAATTTTTGTCGAATTTTTTCTAAAATAACTTGAGCCATTTTTTCTTTGGATTCATAGCTCCATCCAGCTATATGAGGACTTAAAATAACGTTGTTAAACTTTTTAAGTTTCTCAAAGCTTTGACTAGTAGCCTTATTAAGATTAAAATTTGAAGACTCAATATCCAGAACATCTAGACAGGCACCAATAATTTTTTTAGAATTTAATGAATCGATTAGATCTTCTACCACCAGCGATTTTCCTCTAGCAGTATTTATAACTACAATAGGCTTTTTAAATTTTTCAAAAAGAGAGCTATTCATCATTCCAATTGTTTCAGTGCTTAATGGAGTATGTAAACTCACAATATCTGCTCTTTGAAAAATTTCTTCCAAACTAACTTCTTCAACATGGCTGTTTCCAAATCCTGAAATATATTTGTCATAAGCAATAACTTCCATTTCAAATCCCATAAGTCTTTGTGCAAAAGCTTTTCCCATATAGCCATAGCCAATAATTGCCATTACTTTTCCTTTGAGCTCCGTTCCTCTATTTTTTTCTCTTTCCCAAATATTGTTTCTAACTTCAATATCTACAATATTTAAATGGTTAAAAAGAGAAAGAAGCATTCCTAATGTGTGCTCAGCCAAAGCATCTCTATTTCCTTCAGGACTTCTAAAAACTTCTATATTATTTTCCTTGCAATATTTTAAATCAATATTTTCTAATCCAGATCCAGGTCGACCAATAAACTTTAATTTTTTGGCCATCAGAAGATGCTCTTTGCTCAATGGGAATTTAGATCTTATTATAATTCCTTCTAATTGGCTGGCATTTTTTTTATAATCTTTTAAGGACCAATTTTTTCCATTTATAACTTGCCAATTCCAATTGGATAGAGTTTGTTGAATAAGTGGGGAAAAATCATCTAGAAGAGCAACTCTCATAGCTAAAAGTATAGAGCCATTCCTATTAAGAAATAGATGAGTAATCCAATAATATCGTTAGTGGTGGTGATAAATGGGCCTGTAGCAAGTGCAGGGTCAATTTTGTATTTATTTAGGATTAAAGGGACAAATGTTCCAAAAAGTCCTGCATAAGTAAATACTGCAACTAAAGAAACTCCAATAGTTAAAGCAAGATAAAAATCGCTTCTTGTTACCCAACAGAATATTAAAGCTATTGTTGCACAAATAACACCATTGAATAAGGCTACAAGAAGTTCTTTAAATAGTTTTTTAAATATAGAGTCATAATTTAAAGTGTTATTGGCCAAGGATTGAACGATAATTGCCGAAGATTGCACACCAACATTCCCTCCCATAGCTAATATTAAAGGAATAAATGTTGCCATTACAGCATTTTCTTTTAGCTGATGCTCAAAAAACCCAATTACATATGCCCCGAGAATTCCTCCAACTAGCCCAATTAACAACCATGGCAATCTAGCTCTACTAATTACAAATAATGAATCTGAGGATTCTACTTTTTCAGAAATTCCACTGGCCATCTGGTAATCTTTTTCTGCTTCTTCTTTGATTACATCTAGTGCATCATCAATTGTAATTCTTCCAACTAGTTTATTGTTTTCATCTACAACTGGTATAACAACTAGATCGTATTTCTCCATTTTTAAGGCTACAGATTCGGAGTCTTCATTTACCAAAACTGAAATTGAATCTTTTTTATAGATGTCTTTTATTAAAGTTTCATCAGATGCATATAGAAATCTTTTAAGAGATAGTATTCCTTTTAATTGCTTGGTAGAATCAATAACGTATATAGTATAAACTTGGTCTACATTTTCTACTTGTTCTCTTAGCTTTTGAAGTGCATTTTTCACTGTCCAGTTCCAATCTGCAGACACAAAGTCTACATCCATAATACCACCAGCACTATCTTCGTCATAGTTCATTAACATGGTAATGTCAGAGGAATGTTCTTCGTCTTTTAAAGCTTCAAGAACTTCTTCTTGGACATCTTCAGGTAAATCTTGTATTACATCTGTTGCGTCATCCGCATCCATTTTTTCTATGGACTCGGCAATTTCTTCGGGGGAAAATGATTCAAGAAATTGTTCTCTAGTATCCTCCTCGATTTCTACCAAAACTTCTGAAGCTAACTCTTCGTCTAAGAGTTGATATAGATATTGTGCTTGTGGAAGTTCAACTATTTCCAATATTTCGGCAATATCAGCAGGATGCAAAGGGTTAATAGCTTCTACTATATAGCTATTGTCTTCACTTTCAATTGCTGAAATGATATTATTTATAAATTCTTTGGTTAATTCAAACTGCATTTAAAAAAAGTATGAAATATAATCTACACGAAAATATGAATTATTAACTGGTTTTTAGCGAGTTAATTTTGGATTCTAACATATTGGTAATTTCAATAAAGTTTTTTATGGAAAGTTCTTCAGGTCTTTTAGTCATTAAGACATGGTCAATTTTTTCATCGCCTAACAATGATTTAAGTGAGTTTCTAGCCATTTTCCTTCGCTGATTAAAAATTGCTTTCACTACTCGAAAAAATAATTTCTCATCACAATCTAGTTTAACTATTTCATTTCTAGTGATTTTTATAACACCAGATTTAACTTTTGGTGGAGGGTTAAAAACCTCTTCATTTACAGTAAATAAATATTCTGTATTGTAAAATGCTTGAATCAAAACAGATAAAATCCCATATTTTTTTGACCCCGGACCTGAACAAATCCTTTCTGCAACTTCTTTCTGAAACATCCCCACCATTTCATCTACAATAGTCCTATTCTCATATATTTTGAAAAGTATTTGAGAAGAAATATTGTATGGGAAATTTCCAGTAACCGAATAGTTCCCCACAAATATTTTAGTCCAGTCAATCTTTAAAACATCTTCATTGTAGACTGTTAAGTCAGGAAATTCAGTATTTAAATATTTTATTGATTCAATGTCTAGTTCATAGGAAATTAAATCAATATTTTCATGCAATAGAAACTTAGTTAAGGCACCTGTTCCAGGTCCAATTTCCAGCAAATTAATTTTATCAGATTGTGAAATAGATTCAGCTATTCTCTCGCTTATTTTTTCATCAATTAAAAAGTGCTGACCTAAATATTTTTTTGGTTTTACATCCATTATTCAAAAGATTGCATATCTATAAATTTTTTGTAAAAGCTATTTTTAGATACCAACTCTTTGTGATTTCCCATTTCTACAATTTTTCCACTATCTAGTACTATAATTTTATCTGCATTTTGAATAGTTGAAAGTCTATGGGCTATAACCAATGAAGTTCTGTTTTTCATTAATCTATTTAAAGCTTCTTGAACAGCTTTTTCAGATTTGGTATCTAGCGAAGAGGTTGCTTCATCTAGAACAAGTATTTCGGGATTTTTATAAATAGCCCTTGCTATACTTAATCTTTGTTTTTCTCCGCCTGATAATTTGTTTCCCGTATCGCCAATAAAGGTTTCGTATTTTTTATCAAGATTTTGAATAAATTCATCAGCATTGGCCATTTTAGCAGATTCCAAAACACGAGAATTGTCTATTTCAACTCCAAAAGCAATGTTATTTACAACACTATCGTTGAAAAGAATTGAATCTTGAGTAACTACACCCATTAAGTTCCTAAGCTGACTTAAATTAATCTCTTTTACATTTAAATTGTCAATATTTATTTCGCCTGAAACAACGTCATAAAATCTGATTAATAAATCTGCTATTGTTGATTTTCCTGCTCCAGAATGACCAACTATAGCTACGGTTTCACCTTTTTTTATTTTAAAAGATATATTGTCTAAAACCTGTTCCTGATTATACTTAAATGATACATTGTTAAAACTTATTTCATTTGAAAAAATAACTGGTTCTTGATTTATAGGGTTATTTTTGATTAATTGATTTTGTAATGTTATTTTTTCAATACGTTCCAATGCTGCAATACCTTGAGAAGAATCGTAAATTGCCTTAGAAATAGACTTAAATGGACTTATAAGCTGAGAAAACAAAATCAGATATCCAATAAAAACATCTGGCTGAATAAAGTCGTTAAGAACTAAATTCCCACCATATAATAGAACACCTGATGTTGCTAGAACTCCTAAAAATTCACTTATAGGAGAGGCTAAGTAAACTCGTCTATTTATGCCAAGCATTAATGAATAAAGTGAATTGCTTTTTCCCTCAAATTTAGTATTCATAAATGATTGGGCATTAAAGCTTTTTATAATTCTTAAGCCAAATAAAGTTTCTTCTGTTAGTGATAAAATATCGCCCAAGTTTTCTTGTCCTTGTTTAGATCTTTTTTTTAAACCATTACTTATTTTTGAAATAATTATTCCTGCTACAGGTAAGAATAATACAATGAAAAATGTCAACTTAAAACTTATTATAAAAAGAGTTGCAAAGTAGCCAACAACATATAACGGATCTTTGAAAATCGCATTGGTAGTTGCTTTAATGGCAAGTTCAAATTCTTTTAAATCTGCAGAAAAAGTCGACAATAAATTTCCTTTTTTTTCATCCGAAAAGAAGGACATGGGCAAAACCAGTATTTTTTGATACATGCTTTCTCTCAATTTTTTTACAGAACTTTGGACTAAATCTGAAAGAAAAAATGTGCTCAAAAATGTGAACATATTTTTCAAAAAAACCATTGCTACTAAAAATATGCATATCAATATTAGGGTAGAATATCTTCCTTCATTTATTGCATATTTGGCTAAGTAATAATTGATATAGCTTAATACTCCATCTTTTGACCAGTTGAAATTCCCGTTGTAGGAGCTAATTGTTTTTTCAAAAACCGCTGTAGAAGAATTAAATATAATTCTTAACAAAGGAATGATCATAGCAAAGGAAAAGATGGAAAACACCATTCCTAAAATATTAAATCCTAAATTCAAAAAAAGCGTTCTTTTGAATTGCAAGGTTATTTTAGCTATTCGAATTAAGTTTTTCATCTTTAATTATCTTTTACAAAGTTAACATACTTCCTTAATTGGTAATATCAACTATCAATATCCTAAACTATTGTGTTAAAGTGATCTCTTTTTCTAAATTTGCATTCTATATGAGTGTAAGACAAGAAAAAATAGCTAGTGTAATTAAAAAAGAATTGGGAACTTATTTCCAGAGAAATGCAATTACCATTGGAAAAGGCGCTATGGTTACAGTTACGACAGTAAGGATGAGCCCAGATTTATCTATAGCAAAAGTTTATATAAGTATTTTTGGTGGTAAAGATAACGATGATTCATTTGATCATATTCATACCCAATCAAATTCTATAAGATACGAGATTAGTAAAATAGTAAGAAACCAATTAAGGAAAATGCCTGAATTGCATTTTTACAGAGACGATTCTTTTGATTATGCCCAGGAAATTGACAATCTTTTAAAATGAAAAAGCTTTATAAATTTCTACTTAACACTCTCCCAAGACCACTTTTAATAAGGTTAAGTTATTTATTTAAAGTTTTTGCTCCATTAGCTTATTATGGAAGCGAAGTACATTGTCCGGTATGTGAGAGAGATTTTAGAAAATTCCTTTCTTATGGTTCCAATACTGCTCATAGAGAAAATGTTTTATGTCCTTATGATCTGACATTAGAAAGACATAGATTAATGTGGCTTTACTTAAAGCAAAGTTCTTTTTTTAAAGATGATCTTCAAAAAGTACTTCATGTTGCACCAGAACAATGTTTTTATCCAATTTTTAAAAAGCAAAAAAACCTAAGTTATACTACTGCAGATATGGAATCTCCTATTGCTGATTTACATTTTGATTTGCATAAGATTCCTTTAGAAGATGATTTATTTGATGTTATTTTTTGCAACCATGTTTTGGAGCATGTTCAGGATGACCATCAATGTATGAAGGAGTTGTATAGAGTGATGAAAAAAGGTGGTTGGGGCATTTTTCAGGTTCCAATTGACTACACAAATAAAGAAACTTATCAAGACTCTTCTATCACCGACCCCAAGCAAAGAGAAATTCATTTTTGGCAAAAGGACCATGTTAGATTGTATGGTCTAGATTATCCAAAAAGGCTAGAAAAAGCGGGTTTTAAAGTAGATGTTTTTGATCCTAAAACTGCTTTAGGAGACATTGATTATGAAAAATTTAGATTGAATTCTTCGGAACTCATTTTTATAGCTCGTAAATAATGTATAATAAATCCTTCACTGTTAACAAACTTTCCGAAGTAAATAATGTTGCTAAGGAGATAGCTAGCTTAACAAAAGCTAATAATTTATTTTTATTTGAAGGGGAAATGGGAAGTGGAAAGACTACTCTTATAAACTCTGTAGTTTCTACTTTAGGAGTTAAAGATTCTAATTCTCCAACATTTAGTATTATAAACACTTATTTAGGGGATAATAGTCAGACTATTTACCATGTAGATTGCTATAGAATAGAAGATGAAAATGAGGTTGAAAACATTGGTTTACTAGAAATAATTAATGATCAAAACCTTTGTTTCATAGAATGGCCACAAAAAATTTATAACTTTTTACCGTCTAATTGCGTAAAGGTAAGTATAACAGTAGATAAAGGTCTACGTGAAATTAATATTAAGATATGAGTTTATCTGGAGATGCACTTAAATCATTAGCTCTTCAAGCTTCACTTTCTCCTCAGGAAGAAATGCTAGAAACTGGCCAGAAGAATCAAAAGTTATATATCGGAATTCCTAAAGAAACAGAATTACAAGAACAGCGAGTTGCATTAGTTCCTGAGTCAGTAAATTTGTTAGTTGCTAATGGTAATCGAGTTGTAGTTGAAACTGGTGCTGGTGAAAACGCCAATTTTTCAGATTCTGATTACAGCGAATCAGGTGCAGAAATTATTTATGACACTAAGGAAATATATAAGGCAGATATAATTCTTAAGGTTAGCCCTCCCAATGACAAAGAGATTGCTTTAATGAAACACAAGCAAATACTTTTTTCTGCATTGCAGATTACTGCACAACCTGAAAACGCATTAAAAAAATTAATGGCTAAAAAAGTTACAGCTATTGCCTGGGACTATATTGAAGATAAGAGTGGTTCTTTTCCTCTTATAAGGTCTAT
>CAJIYZ010000070.1 GCA_905181675.1 Bacteroidetes bacterium MED-G20 | reverse complement strand
GCAGTGGAAGAAGCCTTGAGCGATGCAAGGTCTACCAAAACTTTTGCCCAAGACCTGCCAGTAGAGCCGACCATTCAGGAGGTTGACGTTAATGAGTTCCCAATTATAAATATAAACTTGTCTGGAGACTATCCAGTTGATGTCCTTAAAGAGAAAGCGGATTTAATTAAAGATAGATTAGAGTCTATTTCGGAAATTAATTCAGTGGACATAAGGGGTGTACAGCAAAAGAAATTAAAAATAGAAATAAGAAAATACGATGCTGAATCTAAAATGGTTAGTTTTTCGGATATAGAGTCTGCAATTCAAAGTGAAAATACTACCATAGGTGCTGGAAATCTAAAAATTGACGGCATAGATAATTTCATGATTATTGACGGAAAGTTTAAGGATATTTCTGCAGTAAATAGCCTCGTGGTTAAACACGAAAATAACGACAATGTGTATTTAAGAGATGTTGCTGATGTTTCTTTTTCCGATGCAGACACAACAAGTTATGCTAGACAAAACGGACAACCAGTTGTTATGCTAGATGTTAAGAAAAGGGCTGGAGCAAATATTATTAATGCTATTGACAAATTAAAATTACAAGTTTTGGACTTACAAGAAAAATTCCCTACAGACATGAGCCTAACTTACACCAATGACCAGTCTATAATGATTCGTTCACAGGTAAGTAATTTAGAGAATTCCATTGTGTTTGGAGTTATTCTAGTAGTATTTGTATTGCTATTCTTTTTGGGGTTAAGAAATGCGCTATTTGTTGGAATTGCTATACCGTTTTCTATGTTTCTATCTTTTATAATACTGAATTCTGCAGGAGTAAGTTTAAACATTATGGTATTATTTTCTTTGGTCTTGGCTCTAGGCATGTTGGTGGACAATGGAATTGTAGTGGTAGAAAACGTATACCGACTCATGGACGAAGGGTTAAGTGCAATTGAGGCGACAAAAAAAGGAGTTGGAGAAGTTGCTTGGCCAATTATTGCTTCTACGGCAACTACTTTGGCGGCTTTTGTCCCTTTGGCTTTATGGCCCGGTATAATTGGAGAATTTATGCAGTATTTGCCTATAACATTGATGATTGTTTTGGGCTCCTCTTTATTTGTTGCTTTAGTTATTACGCCTGTTTTATTGGCTGTTTTAATGAAAACAGATAACGAAAAAAGAAAGCCTATAAAGATTTTAAAATTATTTGCAGGAATTCTTATTTTGGGGGTTTTATTGAGCTTTTTGGAGATAAGCGCCTTAGGTAATTTTTTGATAATAGTAAGCTTTCTAATTCTTATTAACGGGATTTTTCTAGGTCCTGCAACACTTTGGTTTCAGACAACGTTTCTTCCAAGGCTAGAATCTGGTTACCAAAAGTTTTTAAAGTGGGTGTTAAACAAAAAGCGACCTATATGGGTTATTGCCGGAACATTTTTTACCCTTTTTATGTCTTTTGTTTTAACTGGTCTTTTCCCGCCTAAGATTTTGTTTTTTCCTGAAAACCAGCCCAATTATATAAATGTATTTGTTGAGCTACCAGTAGGAACTAATATTGCTAAAACAAACTCCACAACTCTTACTGTGAAAGAAAAAATAAATACTGTTCTTAGCCTGCCTATTCCGGGAAAAGATAGTATTTCTTACCTAGATGCCGCAGATATTGAAACTGTTGAGGGAAAGCAGGTAAAGACTCTTTTTGTAGAGTCCATAATTGAACAGGTTGGAAAAGGGACTTCTGACCCAAATAGCGGGCCTTCTTTTGGAGAAACACCACACAAAGCAAGAATAACAGTTTCGTTTTGCGAATTTTCTCACAGAAAAGGGCTCAATACTAGTGAAGTAAAACGATTAATTGAAAAAGCGCTGATTGGGAATTTTCACGCGGACATAACCATTGTTGTTGACAAAGAACAAAGTGGTCCACCGCAGAAACCGCCAGTAAATATTGAGGTTGCGGGTTCCGAAAACTATGGGGAACTAACTCAAAATGCAGAAAGTTTGCAACAGTATTTAATAAAGAAAAATATTGACGGTGTTCAAAAGCTAAAATTAGATGTTGAAGTTAATAAAGCTGAAATACAAATTGAAATCAACAGGGAATACGCAAAAAGAGTTGGTCTATCGACCGGGCAAATTGCCCAAAGCATAAGAACCTCTCTCTTTGGAAAAGACGTGTCTACTTATAATTACGAGGAAGAGGATTACGATATAAATATTCGTTTTAGCGAAAGCGACAGGCTAGGCGTTTCCTCAATTTTAGAACAAAAAGTCATGTTTATGAACAACAGGGGGGTGAAGCTAAGTATTCCTATTAGCTCTGTGGTTAAGAATATTAAAATGATAAATAAGCACGCTGCAGTAGTCAGGAAAAACCAGAGAAACACCGTTACTGTTTTTAGTGGCGTTCAAGAAGGCTATAATGCGAATGAGATTATTGAAGAAGTAAAAAGCCATTTAGAAGGATTTGACAAATCTATCGATGGAAGGTCGTTTATAAGGGCTGGCTACAGTTACAAATTTACTGGGCAAATGGAAGATCAAGAAAAAGAGTTGGCTTTTTTAAGCGGAGCCTTGCTTTTTGCTGTATTTCTTATTCTGCTCATTCTGGTTACGCAGTTTAATGCGTTTTCTTCCCCTGTTATAATACTTTCATCTGTTGTTTTAAGTCTTGCAGGTGTGTTTTTGGGGATAGTTATTTCAAGAAATGATTTTGTGATAATAATGACTATGATTGGTATTATTTCCCTTGCAGGAATTGTTGTTAACAACGCTATTGTCCTTGTAGATTATACCAACTTGATAAGAAAAAGAAAAAGAGCTGAGGCCAATATAGATGAGCTAACCTTGATATCTAATGAAGATTTTAAAGCCTCTGTAATTGAAGGTGGGAAAACAAGGTTAAGGCCTGTTTTGTTAACCGCAATTACCACTATTCTTGGGCTTTTTCCCCTAGCTTCTGGGCTAAATATTAACTTTTTTACCTTAATTAGTGATTGGGATCCGCAAATATTTTTCGGTGGAGATAATGTTATTTTCTTCAAGCCCATGAGTTTGGCAATTATTTATGGGTTAACATTTGCCACTTTTTTGACGTTGGTGGTAGTGCCAATTATGTATTATACCATATATAGATTTAAAATATGGCTATTTAAAAAGTTTAACTGGACTGTAAGGATTGACTTATAAAAAGCACTACAAAATAGTTAAGAAGTCTTTTCTTGGCGAATGGTATTAATTATTAAATAAGAATTTATACTTTTATAAAAAAAAATTGAGAGGGTTATTTCTTTGTTTAATTGTTTTTTCCACTCTTTCCTTCTTTTCTCAAAGAAAAGGTGATAAGCATCTTCACGTTCATTTTAAGGTGAATAACACATTTGGAGAACTTACTAATTTAGTAATTAGAGAGGTTTATGAAAACGGCTCCAAAGACACTATTTTTGCTGAAAAAGCAAACCATTCTATAGACATCCCTGTTAATAACCATGTTTTACTAGAGTTTATTTGTAAAGGGCATGTTACTAAAAGAGTAGCTTTTAATACAGATGTTCCCGACGATATTGAGGAAATTCCTTTTTTTAATCTTGTTGTGGAGCTTATAGAGGAGGATTTTTTATTTACTCTTGACAACCATAAGGAGATAAAAACACTGATGGATTTCCCCGTTGGATACATCAAGTTTAATTCTAGTGAGATGCTTTGGTATAACTCTCAGGAAAACATCACAAAAACAATAAACAAGTTGATTAAAAAAAACTTAAAATAATTCTTAAGAGTTTTTAAATTAAACTATTCATTTATGATCGTTTCTTTTTGACAACTGCGTTAAAAAATGGAAAATACAGACAAAAATATTTACTTCCACGTTGGAATTAGCAAAACAGGAAGTACTTTTTTACAAAACAGAGTATTTCCCAGGCTTTCTAAAATCACTTATATTCCCACTAACAAATACCATAGAATCTTTGAAGAAATAAAAAGCTGTCAGAGTGACCAAATTTTAGTTTCTAGAGAGTTTGACCGCCAGTTTGAAAGGGAGATTACTTTGTTTTCTAGCAGGTACCGAAAAGCCACTCCAATTATTGTCTTGAGAAAACACGAAGAATACCTAGCTTCTCAATACAAGCGATTTGTGAAGAATGGATTTAAGGGTGATATTGAAGATTTTTTTGATTTAGAAAATGACCAGGGCTTTTTTAAAGCCCTTCACTTAAATTTTTCATACCAAATAGGTGTTCTGAAAGAAAAGTTTGAAAAAGATCCTATTGTTCTTTTTTACGAGGACTTAAGGTCTAGTCCAAAGGCCTTTATAAAGGCTTTTTGTTTGATAACTTTTAGCGAGATTAACTTGGAAAAAGTAGATTTTAGAAAAAAACATATTTCTTACAGCGAAAAACAGCTGAAGGCCATTAAGTTCGTTTCAAAATATTTCAATCTAAAAAAGCGCGTGGTATTTAAAAATCCGGTTTTAAATTTGTTTTGGCGTCTTTACCAGGCTTTTTTTCGGTATGGAATTTTGTATTTCTCTTTGATTGTTCCTAGTTTTATGTATTCGATTAAGCCCTTAATTAGCCCTAAGTATTTAAAAAAAGTTGGGAAGCATTTTAAAGATGACTGGGAAAACTGTTTGAAATATAAAAAAACTGATTTATGAAAAAACTGTTGGTACTTGCTTTTGTTTTTGTTTGGGGGTTGTCCTTTGCCCAAGGCGGTAAGGTGATGGATCAACTATTTTTAAAAAGCAAAATACTAGATAGCGAAAGAAAATATGCTATTTACCTGCCTAGCGATTATGAGTATTCTGAACGAGAATATCCGGTTCTATATTTGCTTCATGGGGCTGGAGACGACCACACGGGGTGGGTGCAGTTTGGGGAAGTAAAGTCAATTGCAGACAAAGCTATTATAGGGGGTTTGTCTACCGCAATGATAATTGTAATGCCAGATGCTCAAACTCAAAAAAGAGGCTATTTTAACAGCTTAGAAGGAGATTGGGATTATGAAAATTATTTTTTTCAAGAATTTATTCCGTTTATTGAAGATACCTATCGCATTAAAAATGAAAAAAAATACAGAGCCATAGCTGGCTTGTCTATGGGTGGTGGCGGATCTTTTATATATGCTTTGAGGCATCCCAATTATTTCTCTTCTGCTTGTCCTTTAAGCGCATCTTTAGGCGCTCTATCTTTTGACGATTATTACCAAAAAAATATAGAAAGGTTCAAAAACATTAGAAAGGACAAGGTTTTTAATTACTATTCAAACCATGAAGCATTATCCGTGATAAAGAATCAAACGGATGAAAATCTAAAAAGTGTACGATGGTATATAGATTGTGGAGACGATGATTATTTATATGAGAAGAACTCTTTGGCCCATATTGCACTAAAGAAAAGAGGAATTCCACATGAGTATAGAGTTAGAGATGGGGGACACAATTGGACCTATTGGCGCTCTGCTCTTCCTGAAGTTTTAGGGTTTGTTTCAGAGCATTTTCACCAACATTAAAACCTAAATTTAGATTATGAATAAATTGTTGTTTTATCTGTGTTAGGTTTCTTTTTAATTGGTTGTGGTGAAGATAGTTCTTCAAATAGTTTTGAAGGAAAACAGAACATTGTAACAGGATTTCTAAGAGATGTCTCTAATTTAGAAACTGATTCTAACCAAAGCCCTATTGAATCTTTTAAATTGCTAGCAGAAGAAATTGCGGTGGGGAAAACTCTTATAAACAAAAAAATATTAAATCGATTTTAGTTATAGCAAGTTTTGATTTGCAAAGAAGTTTAAATTATGGATGCCAACTCATTAAAAGTACATATTGTAGGGGCTGGGGTAAGCGGTCTTATTGCCGCTCAAGTTTTAGAAAAAAACGGATTGAGCCCAATAATTTTAGAAGCAACTGATCGTGTTGGTGGTCGGCTAAAAACAGATATAGTAGACGGGTTTCAGTTAGATCGCGGCTTTCAGGTGTTGTTGTCCAGCTACAGCGCCGCAAAAAAATATTTAGATTATAAAAGCCTAAACGTTCAAAGGCTAAAAGCTGGCTCCTGTATTTTTATTGATGAAAAGCAAAAGTTTTTTGGAGACCCATTAAGAGACGGTTTCTTGTTTTTTCCAACACTTTTTTCTGGCGTAGGCTCTATAAGCGATAAAATTAAAATAGCAAAGCTAAACTCCAGGCTTCAAAAAAAAACTATTTCTGAAATTTTTGAAAAGGATGAGATTACTACTAAGCAGTATTTAGATGATTTAGGGTTTTCAAGAAGTGTAATTAACAACTTTTTTTTACCCTTTTTTAGTGGTGTTTTTCTGGAGAGCGAACTTAAAACATCTAGTAGAATG
>CAJIYZ010000069.1 GCA_905181675.1 Bacteroidetes bacterium MED-G20 | reverse complement strand
CCACTTGCTTTTCCTAATGACGATATAGAATTCATTGTGGAAGTTACAGATAGCAATGGGTGTATAGGATACGATACTGTACAAGTATTTATATTTCTTGCTAACACATCCAACGATACTGTAATTTGTAATGGGGATTCATTTCAACCTAACATTTATGGAGATCTTCCAACAACAATTAGTTGGTCTCCTACAACTGGAGTATCAGACCCAAATATTGGAAATCCAGACTTAACCCCTAATTCTACAATCTCTTATTTAGTGAATATGTCCAATATTAAAGGTTGTATTATAGTAGACACCTTAAATATAGAAATACCTGTGATAGAAGCTATTTTTGACACAATTATTCAACCAGGTTGTGATGGCATAGAAATAGCTTATTCAAACACTTCTGATCCTACATTAAATTTTTACTGGCTCTTTAATGACTCAGATACGATATTTACTGATGATATAGCTAAAACATTTGAATTTAGCTCAAGTTATTCTAGTAGTCTATTTGTCCAAGATTCTAACGGATGTTCAAATACCTTGACCTACACTGGAAAAGCACTTGAGTTTGAAGATTATTTTGACATCTCTGACCCAAATGTATTTACCCCAAATGGAGATGGAGATAATGATTATTTTAAAATTGAAATCCCTGAAAAAGTAGAAGAGTGTGCAGAACTTTTTATATATAATAGATGGGGGCAAGTACAATATTTCTCTACAGGTAATAATTTAAAATGGGATGGTAGAAATAGCGTAGGTAGTGAAGCACCTACAGGAACTTATTTTTATACTCTAACAATAAAGTCTGAAAAAATTAGTGGATCGTTGAATCTACTAAGATGATTAAAATAAGATTTTTATTAGCTCTTGTTTTATTATTCAATACTAACAAGTTGATTTCACAAAAACAGTATAAAATATTTGGACATAGAGGATGCAGAGGCATTTATCCAGAAAACACAATCAAAGGATTTAAACAAGCAATCTCTTTGGGCGTTGACGGAATAGAGCTAGATGTGGTTGTAAATAAAAATCAGGAATTAATTATATCTCATGAATCCTATATAGATACCAATTACTGCACAACTAATAAATTAACTGATAAAAATCTTAATATTTATCAAATGGATGTTCAGGAGATTCAAGAAATAGACTGCGGGAGTAAGTTTATAAAAGAGTTTCCTAATCAATTAAAAATCAAGGAAAAGAAACCAACATTTAAAGAATTTAAAAAAGAACTTAGTGATTATAAGGGAGATATACTTTTTGAAATAAAATGCGATTATAGCTTAATAAATGAATATTTTCCAGAATATGAAACTTATGCGAAAATAATATTTGAAGAAACTAGAAATAGTAAACTAATAGATAATATATATTTCATGTCTTTTGACTTTAGGATACTTAATGAGCTATATAAAATAATGCCTAATTCTAAATTCATTTTTCTTTCAAGTGATGAAGACTTCAAAAAAGAATTGGAATTAATGACCTTTAAGCCATTTGGAGTTGGACTTGAATACAAGATTATAAAACAAGAAATTATCGATTTCATTCATTCCAAAAAACAAGCTATATACGCCTGGACAATAAATGATAAAGCAAATTCAAAAATTCTAATTACTATGGGAATTGATGGTGTTATTACAGACTATCCAAACATAATTAAATAGTAACCTCAACTAATTCTTGAGTAGATACGTAAAGTAAAAAAGCTGAAACCTTGGTAAAACCACACAAATTAATATTGGACAAATAGTTTAGAACTTGATTAACATCATTATCTCCTTTGGAAGTTTTATAATCAATTATTATTGCATGGTTATCTTTAATAATCAATCTATCTAATCTTAAAATCTCACCTTCTGAAGATTTAAATTCTCTTTCATTATAGATAATTTGATTGGAATCATAAATAAAACTTAAGGACTTTTTATTCTGAATTTCACTAAGAATAGTTTTAGTTTTAGTAATGTAATTTATATCAAAGTTAGAATGGCCCAATAGAGTATCTAAATAATCCAACCCAGATGAAAAATCTGAGTATACCTTGCTAATAACATTGTGAAAAAAAGTTCCAAAATTTTCTTTAGAAGAAAACTTAAGATTAGAGTGAATATTGTTGTAGTAGTTGAAATCACTATTAGTTGTTAGATTAAAAACTTTACTCACAGATTTGCTTTCTGAAAAGTCCATAGAAAGCTTTTCATCTTTAGAATAAATTAATAGATTCTTGTTTTCTTCCATGTAGTAATTATGGACCTTAATTGTTGAGGTTAATAAATTAGATAGATTGGTTTTTTTATCCGAATTTTCAAATGAAACGTAAAGCTGATCTATAGCTCTTGTAAAAGCAACATAATATAAATTTAAAGTATCTAAAAGAACTTCTTTCTCTTCAATTTCATAAACCAATTTTTTGTCAAGATGTGACAAACTCTTATTGGACATCTCCCCTATATAACGATCAATATTTCTATCCTCTAAATTAACATTATCAACCAAAGTATATTGCACATCTAAATTGCTTTTTAGGCCCCAATTAGTAAAAGGAATAATTACTACTGGAAATTCCAATCCTTTAGATTTGTGAACTGTTAATATTTGAACAGCATTTTTCGGAGCATTTTCTACAGATAATTTACTAGCTTTCTCCTCAAAGAAATCTAGCAGCTGAATCATAGAAAAGCTCTCCTTTAAGACTAGAGTATTGGCTAAATTCATGAAAAAATCAACAAAAGGATCGTTTGGATTCAGGTGTAATATATTTAATATAAAACTTAGCTTTTCAAAGTCAAAAAAGTTGGAATAATATTCAAAATCAAAAACCCTAAGATTAGTTTTTACCATTTCTAATTTTGAATTATCTGACAAAAAGTAATTTTCTAAAAAATGATTTAAAATTGCCAACTCTCTATCTTCCTGAAATTCAAAATAATTTATAGCAGAATTTAGAATTTTGTAAGCTAAAGAGGTATTTAAAAACAAACTATCCTCTGAAATAAAAGGAATCTCTAAGGTTTTACCATTTATAATTAGTGGATTGGAAAGTAAGCTATTTACAACTTTCAAGGCATCTTTTTTAGACCTTACTAAAATTGAAATATCTTTAAAACGGTAACCAGATTCAATGGCATTTAGAATATTTAATTTTAAATAATTATCCAATTCAAAATCTGACTTTTCAGAAATTTGAATACTCACCAAGCCGTTAAAATCTCTTTCACAATCCTGTTTTAGATTTTTATAGGCTTTTTGAATGCTGGGAGAATCTAAGTCTTGAACTACTGTAGTGAAAAACCAATTGTTAAATTCAACGATATTAACAGCAGATCTCCAATTATTATCTAGTTCTTTTTCAATAAAAGAATTAGCAAAGAGAGACTCGTAATTGTACTTTAAATTAGTATCGTGAATTTTCGGAAGATCTATAAACTGTCTCACATTTCCATTTCTCCACCTGTAAATAGCTTGTTTTGCATCTCCAACGACCAAATTTTGCCCCCCAACAGATAAAGATTCATGCACTAAAGGAATTAAATTATTCCATTGCAAAGTAGAGGTGTCTTGAAATTCATCAATTAAAATAAATTGATATTTACTGCCGATTTTTTCAAAAATAAATCCTGCTGGTTCATTTTTTATAATGTCACTTACCAAATCATTAAAATCAGAAATTAAAATAGAATTTTGAGTTTTTTTCTCAATATTAATCCTCTCTATTAAAGACTGAACCATTGAAAAAGGGACCAAAAACTTATGTACTTCAACAAGTTTGAGTTTATTGGTAATCTCTTCAATTATGGTTTTAATCTCTTCTATAATTGAATCGTAAATAATATTGACCGTGGCAAATTCATTTTTATTTAAAGACTTTTTAAACCACTGATCTTTTTCGAGCCAAGTATTCCACTTCTCTATTTCCTTATAGCTTAAATTAGATACTTGATCTGTAGAATTAAAAATAGTTTTCACCTTACCATGTGACAACCATGAATCTGGAATTTGATGATCCGAAAGAATTTCTAGACCTAATGACCCTGATTTTTTTAGCTTATTATCTGAAATTTTTAAACCCTGATAGACAAAACTTCTTAAATCTGCTATTTCTTCAGCATTCATTGGATTTATGAACTGGGAATTGGACTTGAAAATTATTCTTTTTAGCTTATTTAGTTGTCGTTCAATATCGTTATTCACCCCTAGCTCAATTGATTGATCTATCATTTGTTCAAGAATATCTAATTGATTTTCATCTTTGGATACTTCATCAATATACCTAGAAATAACTTCTTCCAAAAACTCATTCTCCTCCAAAATAATGTTGTAGTTATTTGAAATTCCTAATTCTTTTGAAAAGGATCTTATGACTTTATTAGTGAATTTATCAATAGTCATGAGATTAAAGTCTTTGTAATTATGCAATATTTTTTGAGTAATTAATTTTGATCTTTCTACGATTTCAACAATGTCAAAATTATTTTCCTTGGAGATTTCTATTGCAAGCTTATTTTCTATACCCTCTAAAGAAATCTCATCAAGAGCAGTTAAAACTCTTTTTTTCATTTCTTCAGCTGCTTTGTTTGTAAAAGTAATAGCTAGAATTTGCTTAAATCCATAGTTAGAATTGATTTTAAAAAGTAAAGACAGATAAGTTTTAACAAGGGTATAGGTCTTTCCTGAACCAGCTGATGATCTGTATACAAGAAGCTGGTTATCCATTTTCAACTTCTTTCTTTTGAAGAGTAATTAGTGTGATTTCAGGGTATATCCCTACCCTGCCAGGATAAGCTAAAAAGCCAAATCCTCTGTTAACATTAATTATTTGTCCTGATTCTTGGTAAATACCTGCCCAATGTTTGTATCTATATTTTGCGGGACTCCATTTAATAATTCCTGGGATTTCTATCCCAAATTGCATTCCATGGGTGTGACCCGAAAGTGTTAAATCGACATGTTGATTATGGGTTAATACTTTTTCTTTCCAATGAGTGGGATCATGAGACATTAAAATTTTAAAATCATTAGGGTTCGTATTTAACAAAGCTAAATCTAAATCTCCTTTTTGCTTAAACCCGCTACCCCAATTTTCAACCCCAATTAAGTCAATTGTGGATTGATTTATCTTAATTATCTCAGACGTGTTTTTTAAAACCTTAAATCCCATTTCGCTCTCAAGAGCAATCAATTTATTTAAATTATTTACTTTGTCTTGATCACTATCCCAAGCTGTATAATCTCCATAATCGTGATTCCCTAAAACTGCATATTTTCCATGCGGTGCTTTAACAGATGAAATAAGTTCTTTCCATGGTAAAATTTCATCTGCGATATTATTGACCATATCACCAGTAAATAAAATAATATCCGGTTTTTGTTTATTAATTAAATCAATACCATAAGTCAACTTTTCTTTATTATCAAAACTTCCACAATGAAAATCAGAAATATGAACAATTTTAAATCCGTTAAATTCTTTGGGAAGCCTGTTAAAGGAAAGTTGGTGTTTTATAACCTTGTAATTATATTTTCCTCTAAGCATTCCAAGAAATAAAGCACTTGCCGGGATACTAGCTAATAAAATTGAAAGTTGAGAAATAAAAAGTCTTCTTGATGGAATATAACTTAGCGAAGTTTCTAATCCATTACTAAAAATGCGATAAACCCAAACTGGTAAACGAATAAAATCTTCTACAAGTAAAAAGACTATTACTGAAATTTGAAAAACTACAGAAACCAATACCAACCCTAAAGAATAGAAAAAATAAGAAGAATAGTTTTTAAGTGTTATTTGAATTACAAAATTTACTAAAATCAATAAATTAACTAGTAGATAGGTATAGTAAATCCAAGAATTTTTGGTAATAGTTTTAATAGCTAAAGAAGAATACCAGTTAAAACCAATAATTACTAACAAGAAAATAAACCATCTTAAAATCATAGCGGATAAATTTAAACAAATCTATCTCCTTTTTTAAAATAACTTAATTTAGATTATAAAATACTTTTAGACCATGCTTTTTATGTTTCAATTGCGTTCTTTAAAAATATTATAAACCTATGATTCTAAAAAAAACATTTATTGCCACTATAGCTTTTGCACTTCTAATAACAAGTTGCGATAGACCAGGTTGTAAAGATCCACTAGCATCTAATTACCATCCAAAAGCAAATTTGAGTGATGGCTCTTGTGAATATGACAATTCAAAACCACTTTTTTTAGAAACCTATCATCTATTCAAGACAAATGATTTTAATCTAGACTCTACTTATTTGGATGATTTTGGCACCCTGATTAAATTTAGCAGAGCAAATTTTTACCTAGGAAAAAATTGTTTTTACAATTCTGAGAATATATGTTTTGATGACACATTAAAGTATTTTTTAATTCAACCTAACCAGCATATTTATAATTTAGGTTTCTTTTCGCCTATAGACAGGTGGGGAAATGATATATTTGAGGCACAAATCAATACCATTGATTGTGAATTTCAAGTTGGTGTTGATTCTATTAATAATCACCTAGATCCAGCTTTATACCTAAGTAACAATCCACTTTCTTACCAGACACCTAGTATGCATTGGCAAATGGGTTCTAACTCTATAGATTGGAGCTATTTATTTGTGGTAATTGAAGGAGTTGCAGATTTAAATTCAAATGGAATTTTTGATCCTGGTGAAATATTTGTTTACCATTTAGGTGGGGATGCTTTTATAAGTGCAATGAATAATATTAGTTGTAGAATATATGACAATACTAACGGAGTAAATTTTAATGGGAATTTAACTGACTCTTACAGTATTAAATTAAATTTGAAATGGGATGAAATAATTAATGATATAGATATTAAAAACAACAATTTCACCCATACATCTGATAATATTCCATTAGCTACAAAAATTTCTGATAATTCTAATAATATAATTTCTAAGTATTTCTAGTTGTTTTGAAAAGTTTAAAACTACATATTGGATCTTTAACACTTCTCTATATTTTCATAATTGGATGTCAAAAGAAAATCACAGTTGAATCGTCTTTTCAACCAACCCTAACTAGTATTGACTTACCAAGTAATTTCCCTGCCATTGAACACCCAGAAGATAATCCGCTAACTCTTGAGGGAGTTCGTCTTGGAAGACATTTATTTTGGGAAAAAAAACTAAGTGGAGATAACAATATGAATTGTGCAAGTTGTCACCTACCAGAAAAGGCTTTTTCTGATCCAAGCAGTGTCAGTACTGGAATAAATGGTGATTTAGGAAAAAGAAATGCTATGGTTCTTCAAAACCTAGCTTGGTCAAAAGATTTCTTTTGGGATGGCAGATCTATTTCTTTAGAGGAGCAAATACTTATACCAGTACTAGACAGTACTGAAATGGACGAAACCTGGGCTAATTTTCTTTCTGAAATAAGATTTGACAACAATTACAGAAATATGTTTTTTGAAGCATTTGGCACTCTAGAACCAGATTCTATTCATGCAGTAAAAGCAATTGCTCAATTTTTAAGAACTATGGTTTCTACAAATTCAAAATATGATAAATATTTAAGAAATGAGGCTGTTTTAACACCTGAAGAAAATGCGGGGTTATCTTCTTTTAATAGTCTAAGTGGAGGTGATTGTTTTCATTGTCACGGAGGTATTTTAGGAACAGATTTATCTTTCAAGAATAATGGCCTTGACGAAATTCCAGTTGATTCTGGCAGAGGGCTAGTAACTGGCAGAATTGAAGACAATTTTAAATTCAAAGTTCCTTCCATTAGAAATATTGAATACAGTTCTCCATACATGCATGACGGAAGGTTTAATACTTTAGAAGAAGTGATTAATTTTTACAGTATTGGTATTCACCCAAATTCACCAAATATTGATCCACTTATTGAGTTCTCCTCACAAGGAGGTGTTCAATTAAACCCTCAAGAAAGAATAGAACTTAAAGCATTTTTATTAACTCTTTCAGATCCAGAATTTATAAATAACAATAACTTTTCTAACCCATTTTAAGACATTGAAAAAGAAAAAAGACATAATTAATCCAATAGATAAAGACAACATTACAGAAAATCCTGGTTCATTAACCTATGGACATCACAGAGGAAGCTTTCCTGTTATACCTACTAAACAAGGGGCTATTAAAACCAAAGCAATATCTGCAATGGAGCATCAAACAGATATGCAACTTGACCAGATAAAACAGCAAATGAGTCTTCTTGCACAACAGGCAAATACTATCAAGAAACGAATTGAAATTTCTGAAATGATATATCACGCAGAAATAAGATTTGAGCCGTTAATATCTCATATTTATCATTTGTATGAAAATGAAGATGGGAGATTCTTTTTAATGATGATTGGAGAAAAAGAATGGGGAAGAAAAGGATGCCCTCTAAACTTTATCAGTTCAGTAAAATTATTAGCAGATCATACATGGGAAGTAATAAAATAAGTAATTAAAAGTTTTACTTTTAATTATGGAAAAATTCCTGACATATGCAGCTAGTGAAATTCTTAAAAATTATCCTCTAAAGGATTTACATCTTCTAACTATAATTGTTCCATCTGAAAGATCCAAATGGCATTTAAGAAATTGTTTCAAAGATGCTATTAAAGAATCTGTTGTTTTTCCAGAGTATAAAACCATTCAAAATTATTTTAACACCATTTCAAAACTCAGTCCTATTTCTAATATTGAAGCGAGTCTAATGCTATATAATGAAGCATTATTTTTGGATAAAGACCTCAACTACAATGATTTCCAGAATCAAGCAAGTACTTTATTAAAAAACTATAACGACGTTGAGAGAAACATGATTGATCATCATAAGTTATTTCAGGAATTAGACAATATTTCTGGGATAGACAACTGGAGTCTAAATGATAAAAATCTATCAAAAAACCAAGAAAGCTTTATTACTCAGTTTAAAAAGACTGGTGAACTATATAAAAGATTTAAAAAAAGACTTTTGGAGAAAAAAAAGGGAACAGGTGGATTAATTACAAGAACCATAGCTGAAAACCCAAAGGATTATTTCCCAAAAGGTAAAAATATTTGTTTTATAGGATTGAATGCACTTTCAAAAAGTGAAGAAACTATTGTGAACTATTTAACAAAAAACAATTCTTCTAAAATAGTTGTTGATATAGATGAATTTTACACTTTAAATCAAGACCATGAAGCTGGTTTTTTTTATAGAAAGCACGCAACAAAACATTACAACAAACCATCTAACAAAATATCAGACGAACCTAAAGAAATTAATATTTATTCGTCATTTACTAGCAATCAACAAATTAATATAATAGAAAATATTGTTAAAAACACTTCTAAGAATTTCACAATAATTTTAATGGACGAAAACCTTGGTCCAATACTATACCGAAAACTTCTAAAGAATGAAAAAAGTATAAACTATTCATCTGGAATGAAAATTGAATACTTTGAAAGCAATAAATTAATTCGATTTCTATTAGATTCAAATTCTATTTTCCAGAAGAATAAAATCAATTACCAATGGATAGATGTCTTACTTAATTTTAGCACCATAGGGAATACTTTATCAAAAAAAGAAATTAAAAGTTTATATATTGAAAATCAGAAGCATGCGTTTGAAATTAGTAGTTTAACACTGAAAAAACACCATCCTGTTTTAGAGCAAATAATTACTAGTGTTGAAGATTTCTTAAATTCTTCACCCAGTGAGGTTACCAATAAAATAATAAAACTTATAAATGTTGTAGAAAAAATATACACTGAAAGTAAAAACGATATTTTAAATTTAGATAAGATAAAAGAAGCAATTTTAAAAATTAATTCCCACCTAGTTAACTACAAAATAGAGCTCAATGCTCAACAATTTATAAAACTTTTTTTAAAAGAAATTAATGGCTTAAGTGTAGTTGTTAAAGGAGAAAATAATGCTAGAATTCAAATTATTGGTCTTTTGGAGAGTAGAACTTTAGACTATGAAAATATAGTTTTTGTTTCTTGTAATGAAGAGTTTTTACCCTCTAAATCTAATTCTACAGATCTTTTTCCTGAGGACTTGAAAAAGTTTTTTGGTATTCCTTCAATATATGAAAGAGAGGCATTGTCTGCTTATTATTTCTTTAGAAATTTTCATTATGCAAAAAATATTGATTTGCTCTATGTAAAAGGAGATGACAAAGGACTTACCTACAATGAGCCTAGTAGATACATAAGACAAATAGAAAAAGAATTTGGGGAGAAAAAGAATTTTAAAATAAACCATCATCACGTGAAAATGGATATAGTTCAGAATATCCATCATGTTAAGAATAGTGTAAAAACCAAAGATATTCTTCTAAAATGGATGGAAAGTGGAATTTCAACTTCCTCAATTCAAAAGTATTGTACATGTCCTTTAGATTTTTATTTCAAATATGTTTTAAAAATAAAAGAAAAGAAAAAAATAAATCAATATTTAGAACCTAGCGACTGGGGAATTGGAATTCATCAAACTTTAGAAAGTTTATTTTATAAAGGGCGTATAATTGATGAAAATGAGATAAAAAAAATCAAAAATGAACTTTCCGAATGTATGAACAATACATTCAACGAAATATTTCTGGACAAAAGATTTATAAATGGTAAAAATGCACTTGTCTACCACCACTTTAAAAAATGCATTGAAAATTTATTGGTCAAAGAAATTCCTGAAATTAATTCCTTTGGAAAATACAAAATATTAGAAACTGAAAATGAACTGACTTTTAATAATATATCTAATAATTCGAGTAATAAAATTAAATTCCTAGGGCATGTGGATAGAATAGATTCAACAGACCAAGGAATAAGATTAATAGATTACAAAACAGGAATGGTTTTACAAAAGGATTTGAATATTTTTGATTTTGATCAATTAACTAAAAAACACAAGGCTCTTCAATTGTTTTTTTATGCTTTATTATGGAATAATTCTAAAGAAAAAACTGAAAATATAACTTGTCAAATTATTTCATTAAAAAACACCTATCAACCAAAACTAAATTTAACATTCAAAAAAAATGATGGCATTAACAATGAATTGGTAAAAAATTATTCAGATTGGCTGGTAAATTTTGTAGAAGAAATAAGTAATACTGAAGTATTTAAGCACAAATTAGATAGCTCTTATTGTGAGATTTGCTAGGGAGTAAACTTATATCCGACTCCTCTAATTGACTTAAAATAGGTGGATGATGGAAGATTTTTTTCAAAAACTTTTCTAAACAACAATACGAAATTATCTATAGTTCTAGAAGATGGGTAAACATCGTAACCCCAAACTTTTTCTAAGATCTCTTGGCGAGAAATCACTTGGTCTGTCTTCTCAATAAATAACTTAAGTAATTTAATTTGTTTATGGGTCAATGTGAAATCCTCTCCCTCCTTATTTTGGATAACAAAAGATTTAAAATCAACATTACAACCTGCTATAAAAAGTTTATTTTTCTTGTTGTATTCCTCTTTATATTGAGTTCTTGAAATCAAATTTTGAACTCTTAGCATAAGCTCTTTAAGATTGAAAGGTTTTGTTAAATAATCATCGGCAATCCTTAAACCAGTTAATTTGTCTTCATTAGAAGATTTTGCAGTAAGAAAAAGAATTGGAACTTTAGAGTTTTCTAATCTTATGGATTCGCAAATATCAAACCCATTCATTTCCGGAAGCATTACATCTAAAATTATCAAATCAAATCTGCCTTGACGAAACTTAGTCATGGCATTTTTCCCATTGTAAACTGAACTCACATTGTAGTTCTCCAGTTCTAGATTTAGTTTTATTGCTAAATGTAAATTTTCCTCATCCTCAACCAACATGATTCTCTTCATATTAAAAATTTGAAATTCTTATTGACATAGCATTAAAAATTATAACTGTTTTTTTTGTAATTTTATATTACTATGAATTATACAAAAATAAATTTAATTTCCATATTATCTATCTTGTTTTTCGGAAGCTACCAAAGTCAGATTTCTCAAGGCGGAACTCCCTATTCTTTTACTGAAAATATTAATACTCCAATAAATGAGTATTTGATTGAGGCACCCTCATTTAAAGAGATTGAATTTGCAAAAATTGATGAAAAACAAACTTATAAAGTTGGAATTATACAATCCACAAATCTTTCTCTTATAAAAAATGGAACATGGATAAATCATTCCAATGGATCAAAATCGGGGTTTTTAAAAATAAGATGTAAAGCTGCAATTGGTCTATCTCTATTTTTTGAAGACTTTAGTATTCCTGAAGGTGCTGAAATGTTTATTTATAATTCTAACAAAAAACACTTAATTGGGGAATTTAATTCAATAACCAACTCTAATAATCTTTTAACTCATACACAGGTTATTGAAGGTGAGGTAATTACAATTGAATATTTTGAACCTAGTTATTCAACTGGACATCTTAAAATTGAAATCAACAAAGTAGGCTATATTTTTAGAGGTTTCGAAGATTATTTAGAACCATTTAAGAGCAAAACCACATCCTTTAGTCCAAAAAGTGCTGAATTTTGTCAGGTAGATGTTGCCTGTTCTCCAGAAAATATTGGTTGGACAGAACAGATTGATGCTGTTGTTCATTTCACCTACACGGACCCAAATTACATTTACGTATGTTCTTCATCAGTTATAAATAATACATCTCAAGATTGCACACCCTATATTTTTACAGCTTGGCACTGTGGAGAACCAACTGCAAATCAAAATTTGAGTGGATACACTTGGTACTGGAATTACCAAAAAACAAGTTGTCAACCTAATGCAAATGCATCCAATCCATCCAAAGGAAATCAAACTATGATTAATGGATTAGTTAAAGCAACATCTGGAAGTGGAATTTTAAATAATCCTCCCGCTTCAAATCAAGTTGCTGGCTCAGATTTCACTCTTGTCGAACTTAATACAAACATACCATCGACTTATAATGCCTATTTCGCAGGATGGGACAGAAGTAATAGTTTGGTCTCTAGTGGAGTTGGAATACACCATCCAAACGGAAGCGCAAAAAAAATATCTACATTCAACAGCAATTTGGCCAGCTCTAGTTATAATGGCGGAGCTTTCAATGCTCATTGGGAAGTTTACTGGGATGCTACATCTAATGGCCATGGAGTTACTGAAGGAGGTTCTTCAGGTTCTCCAATTTTCAACCAAGACAAAAGAATTGTAGGTCAGTTATCTGGAGGTGGGTCTATTTGTTCCAATCCAGATTGGTATTCGGATG
Source organism: Bacteroidetes bacterium MED-G20 (assembly GCA_905181675.1). Taxonomy (GTDB): domain Bacteria; phylum Bacteroidota; class Bacteroidia; order Flavobacteriales_D; family Parvicellaceae; genus MED-G20. The sequence goes on along the minus strand of CAJIYZ010000069.1, from coordinate 5,287 downwards.
AATATGGAAAGTTCTCAACTAGTTGGACTAGTAATGGTAGTTCGAATGGTGCACAACTAGAGCCTTGGCTAGACCCTATGAGTTTAAATATAAATTCTATTGATGGAACCTATCCTCCTGGTGGAGCATCAAGTTTAAACTGTATTATTGGCCTTTATACAGATTCTGTTGATCAAGGAAACCCAATGGACTTTTTTGGAGGAAGTAATTCTGGAACGGCTTCTTACAGTTGGGACTTTGACATCAATGGTTTAGGCGGAGTTTCTCCAACAACATCTACAGCCCAAGATCCAGGTGGAGTTATTTTTAATAATTCTGGAAATTTCAATGTACAGCTGACTGTAACCAGTGGACAAGGAGTTTGTACAAAAGACACGTTAATTAAAGTTTCTTCAAATACTGGTATCAATAATTATGGGAATTATCCTAAAATGGTATTTCCAAACCCTAACAATGGAATATTTAATTTGGATTTAAATATTAGTGATTATAAAAAACTTGGGAAAGGATTTATATTCAATAGCATTGGTGAGTTAGTTCTAGAAATAGATTTAAATTCATCCAATAACTTAACGATAAATTTAAAGGATAATGGTCCTGGAATTTATTATCTAAAATTTGAAAAGAAGCCTTTTAAATCTCTTAAAATAATTGTCCTCAATTAATGATTCCAAAAAACATATCACTAGCTGAACTCAATTCTTTTTCTAAAAATACATTACTTTCTACTTTAGAAATAGAATTTACCGATATAGGTTCAGATTATTTAATCGCTAAAATGCCAGTTAACTCTAAAACTACTCAGCCTATGGGGATTCTTCACGGAGGTGCTACTGTTGCATTGGCAGAGTCCATTGGAAGTGTAGGATCACATATATTAATAGATCTCAAAACTGAATACGCTGTAGGTCTATCAATTAATGCAAATCATATTGGAAGTGCAAGAGATAATTATGTAATAGGAAAAGGAACAATTATTCATAGAGGAAAAACAACTCATATATGGAATATCGAGGTTAAAGACAATAATGAAAGACTTATTTCTGTTTGTAGATTAACAGTAATGATTGTAAAAAAAAGTAAATAAAATGATCCACCTTTCAGGGAAGGATAGCTTTGTAATCTATCAGGATACTGTTACAAATAAAAATAAAATAGCCATTGGTAAATGGTGTTTGTTTGATTTTAAAAAGAACATAACCAACACCTACTTTGTTTGTAACGCATTTAACAAAGAAACTTATTTTATTGATGGAGAAATTACCGATTTAGAAAAGGAAGTAATTATTGAAAACCCTAAAATATTTAATGAAAAAAACATTTCCAATCAAGATTATAAAAAGTCAATACAAAGAATAATTGGGTATTGCAATGAAAATATAATTGAAAAATGTATTTTAAGTAGAGTAGTAAAATCAGACTTTGAAATTTCCAACTATTTTGAAGTCTTTAAAAAACTATGTTTAACCTATTCCAAAGGATTTAAGTACATCCTAAATCATCCTAAACATGGTATGTGGATAGGTGTTTCACCAGAAACATTAATAAAAGGAAATTTAGAAAGTGGTTTTTTTACCCATGCTTTGGCAGGAAGCAAATCCAAAAATGAAAATTTAAAATGGTCAGATAAAGATTTTCAAGAACATAAATATGTAGTAGATTTTATAGAAAGAAAAATTGAAGAAAATGGATACATAACCAAACAATCTGAAGTTTTAGAGAAAACTGCTGGAGATATAATACACTTAAACAAGAATTTTAATTTTAAATTAAATATTGATTACTTATCATTCGTTAAAACACTTCATCCAACCCCTGCGATTGCGGGAATCCCATTAGATAAATCTTTGGAAATAATTCAAGATTTAGAATTGCATAATAGAAGTCTTTACTGTGGATTCCTTGGGTTAATTGAAAATGAAGGTTGTGATTTGAAAGTTAACTTGAGATGTGCTAGATTTTCTGCTAAAGAAGTTCAAGTATTTGTTGGGGGAGGAATCACAAGTCAGAGTAATCCTTTGAATGAATTTAAGGAAACTGAAATAAAATCTCAAACGCTATTGTCTGTGATTAAAAAAAAATAGAACTTCGCCCAATGACATCTGCATCATTTAGAGTACAAGTAGTTGTTGACCTATTAAAAAAACACCAAGTAAAAAATATTGTTTTTTCACCAGGTTCAAGAAATGCACCACTAGTTATAGGTTTCAACGGCGACAACTATTTCAAAACAAAAGTTTTGGTAGACGAAAGATCAGCAGCTTTTTATGCACTTGGGATGGCACAACAATTGAACGAGCCTGTAGTAATTTGTTCTACTTCCGGAAGTGCAGTATTAAATTATTCTCCGGCAATAGTAGAAGCATTTTATCAGAAAATTCCGTTGATTGTAATTACAGCCGACAGACCTCCAGAATGGGTGGACCATGGAGAAGGTCAATCTATGAGACAATACAAAGTTTACGAAAATTATATTGCAGAAAGTTACAACCTTCCTATGTTGGACCATCCTGACGCTTTATGGCAAACAAGTGTAATGACGAACGAGGCTTTTCATGTATCGAAATTACTATCAAAACCGGTTCATTTAAATTTCCCTTTTAGAGAACCCTTGTATAAAACTGAGTTAAAGCCAAGTAAATCTGGAAAAAAAATAACCCACTTCAAAACCAATAAATCAATAGGTAAAGATCAGTTAGCAATTCTTCAAAAAAAGTGGAGAAAACACAATAAAAAAATGATCGTGTGTGGTTCTCTTCAAAAGAATAGCACACTTAATAATATTTTAAAAGAATTTAACAACGACCCTTCGGTTTGTGTTCTAACAGAGACAACCTCCAACTTACACGACGAAAATTTCATAAGTAGTATAGATAGAACTTTAGAAAGATTGAATGATAACCCTTCATTTTTCCCAGAGATTGTAATTACAATTGGCAATTCGATAATTTCTAAAAAACTTAAAAAATTGCTTAGAAAAAATAAGCCACAAGAACATTGGCATATTGAAGAAACTAACAGAGCTCAAGACATATTCTCATCCTTAACGCATTTTATCCCAATAAATCCAGAAGAATTTTTGAAAGAGTTTTTAGATGATTACCTGTCAAATAAAAAGTCTGATTTTAGTAATATTTGGTCTTTAGAATTTAATAAAAGTGAAGAAAATCACTTCCAATACCTTTCCACATGTAAATGGTCAGATTTAAAAGCTCATGAGCTAATTCAAAAGCAATTAGATGGTAAAAAAGTAAATTTACAAATGGGTAATAGCACCAGTGTTAGGTATGTTCAACTCTTCCAACAGCAAAAAGAAATAAAATACAATTCTAACAGAGGAGTTAGCGGAATTGACGGGTCCTCCTCTACTGCAATTGGAGCTGCAAGTGTTAGTAATGAATTGACAGTTTTAATTACAGGAGATCTTAGTTTTATTTACGACCAACATGCACTATGGAATAACGAAGTTCCAAAAAATCTTAAAATAATAGTTGTAAATAATCAAGGTGGCGGTATATTTAATATTATTTCAGGACCTAAAACCACTCCCTACAGTAAGGAGTTTTTTGAAACTAGTCATGAAATAAGTTTGGAAAAAATTGCAGCAACTTTTAAAATAAACTATCAAAAAGCAAGCAATGAAAGTCAAGCTGTTGAATATTTGAATAATGCTTTTAGTAGTAAAGATGTTGAAATAATCGAACTATTTACTGGGGATATTAAAAACGAAAATATTTTGAACGATTATTTCACCAATATAAAAAAAGACTAATAATACTATGGATTGGAATACAATAAAAGATTATGAGGATATAACTTTCAAAGTTTTCAACGGTATTGCACGAATTGCATTTAATAGACCTGAAGTAAGAAATGCGTTTAGACCAAAAACTGTTGATGAGTTACTTGATGCACTTATAATTAGCCATGAAAGTACTGAAATTGGAGTAGTATTACTAACTGGAGAAGGTCCATCTCCAAAAGATGGCGGTTGGGCATTCTGCTCTGGTGGTGACCAACGAGTTCGTGCAAAAAGAGGTTACAAAGGACTTGATGGAGTTAGTAAATTTAATATTTTGGATGTTCAACGTCAGATTAGATTTATGAACAAGGTAGTAATAGCTGTGGTTCCAGGATGGGCAGTTGGAGGTGGTCACAGTCTTCACGTAGTGTGTGACTTGACTATTGCGAGCAAAGAGCATGCTATATTCAAACAAACCGATGCAGATGTTGCAAGTTTTGATGGTGGATTTGGCTCTGCATATCTTGCTAGACAGGTTGGACAAAAAAAAGCTAGAGAAATTTTCTTTTTAGGTCTAGACTATTCTGCTCAAGAAGCCTTTGAAATGGGAATGGTAAATAAAGTTGTTGCACACAATCAACTTGAACAAACAGCTTACGATTGGGGACAAGAGATAATGAAAAAAAGTCCCACTGCAATTAAGATGTTGAAATTTGGTTTTAATTTAATTGACGATGGTTTAGTAGGTCAACAAGTCTACGCAGGGGAAGCGACCAGGCTTGCCTATGCAACAGATGAGGCAGAGGAAGGTCGGAATGCTTTTTTAGAAAAAAGAGATCCTGATTTTAAAAAATATCCAAAGTTTCCCTAAAGATTTTCATAGATATTAACCACCAAATCCTCAATTCTTTTTCTAATTAAATAGTCACTAGAGGTGAAATTATTTACCATAATTGTTAACGGATAATATTTCTTGTTTTTACGCAAATAACCAGAATAACATCTTACTCCACCCATCGAACCACTTTTACCAGAAAACTCTCCTTCAAATACCGAATTATCTCCAAAATATTTTAACGTTCCAGTTTTACCTGAAACTGGTAAAGAGTTAAAGAAACTTTCTTTTCCAATTCCTAGTTTAGCCTTCAATTCATAAAGTAAAAGCTTGTTAAATGCATTTGGAGAAGATAAATTCAATCTTGACAAGCCACAACCATCATTGAAAACCATTTCATTAAAACCCAATTTATCTTCCCAATATGATTGTAAATATTCAGCCGTTGTATTTAAATTAACATCTTTATGATTTAAAGAAACAGATTTCAGTAAAAGATGTTCTGCAAAATTATTATTGCTTTTGAAATTAACACATTTAACTAAATCAAAAAGGGATGGTGATGTATATACTAATAAGGTATCAGTCATTAGACTTTCTGTTTTTTTAAACAAATTATCATTTATTAAAATCCCCAATTCCGCACAAGCTTTTTCCACTGCATATTTTAAAAATACTTTTGGATCATGCATAGAAATTTTAACAACGTA
>CAJIYZ010000068.1 GCA_905181675.1 Bacteroidetes bacterium MED-G20 | reverse complement strand
CAGTTAATTGGTAATGCAGGTAGCAGCCCTAAAGTTCAAGAATCTAAAAATGGTAATAAATATGCTAAATTATCATTAGCAACAAATAACAATTACACCAATAAAGATGGTGAAAAAGTAAAAGAAACACAATGGCATCCTATTGTGTTTTGGGGAAAGAAAGCTGAAATAGCAGAAAAATATATTCAAAAAGGACAAGAAGTATTTATAGAGGGTTCTTTAAATTACAGATCTTATGAAAGTGATGAAGGTGAAAAAAAATATGTGTTTGAAATAGTTTCTAACGACTTACTATTACTTAACAAGTAAAAATCAATTAATTTGTTTTATAGAAGAGCCCTTTTGGGCTCTTTTTTTGTTTTAAATAATCTCATCTACAAAACTATCCCAAGAATAAGAATCTTGTTTATTAGAAATAGCTTTACTCATTTCAAGTTCATTACTATCCACTGAAAAATAATCCAATATGTATTCACTTATCTCTTCTGGATTTGCTGAACTAATATAACCGTCTTTTTTATGATCTATTATTTCTGGAAGTCCACCAACATTGGTTACCAGCATTGGTTTTTGATAATACATTGCTAGTTGTGTAACACCACTTTGTGTAGCAGAAGTGTATGGTAAAATAACTAGATTCGATACAGAAAAAAAATCTGGAACTTGTTTGTTCTCGATAAATTGATTAAAAATTATAACATTTTTCAAATTCAAATCTATAATCAATTTTTGATATTTATCTTCAGAATCGTAAAATTCTCCAGCAATAATTAGTTTAATATTCTTTTGAATAATTAATTCGTTGGACATAGTTCTTATTGCTAAGTCTAATCCTTTGTACTTTCTAATTAATCCAAAAAACAAGATGTATTTTCCATCCTTAAGATTGAGTCTTTTAAGTGCAGAATCTCTACTGGTGATTTTACTGTAAGTATTGTAAATAGGATGAAAGAGAGATTTAACAATTACACTTGAGTTTATTGTTTCAATATCCTTTTTAACTTTTTCACTTAAAGTAAAATGGGAATCACATTTATTTAGAAAAAAATTAACCAATCTAGTATCTCCAAATCTTTTTTCATGAGCCACAGCATTGTCAACTATTCCAAATACTGGAATATTATTTCTTTTTAAGTACCCACCAATAATACCAAGGCAAGGTGCAAAAAAAGGCATCCAAAATCTTATAAAGACTTTACTTGGTTTTTTACTCTTAATGTAGTTGGCAGACTTCCACCAAGAAAAGGGATTAATAGAATTTATTAGTGGCGTTATTTTAAAATTAAAATCTATATCTGCCTCTACTCTATTTTGAGATTTTCCTGGAAAAAGAAATTTGGGATATTGTAAGGAAAAAGATATTATTTCAACAAAAAAACCTTTTTCAACAAGGGATTTTGCCAATGCCTCGTTGAAATCTGAAATCCCACCTCTTAAAGGTGAAGCAGGACCAACTATAATGATTTTAGTCATTAACGTTTAATTTTTCTCTTATTTGATATTGGTTTCTGTTTGGAGAATTTCTAGACAACATTTCCCCCAAAAAGCCAGCTAGAAAAAACTGAACACCTATAATAATGGAGGTTAAAGCAATATAGAATTCTGTTCTATTGGCAATTAATTTTGCTCCCTTATCCAGAAATATTTTATCAATTCCTATATAGATTAAAAAAATAAATCCAATTATGAAAACAACAATTCCTAAGGTGCCAAATAAGTGCATAGGCCTTTTTCCAAATTTCCCGATAAAGGTTATGCTAAATAAGTCTAAAAATCCAAAAATAAAACGTTCTAAACCAAATTTAGTTTCTCCAAATTTTCTTGCTTGGTGTTTCACTACTTTTTCTGTAATATTTTGAAAACCTGCCCATTTTGCAATTAAAGGAATATACCTATGCATTTCTCCATAAACCTCAATATTTTTAACCACCTCTAACTTATAAGCTTTAAGACCACAATTCATGTCGTTGAGTTTAATTCCAGACACTTTTCTTGTAACTGCATTGTATAATTTTGTAGGAATAGTTTTAGACAAAGGATCTTTTCTATCTTTTTTCCAGCCTGATACAATATCAAAGCCATCATTAATAATCATTTGGTAAAGACCAGGTATTTCATCTGGAGAATCTTGTAAATCAGCATCCATTGTGATAACAACATTACCAATAGCCAATTCAAATCCAATATTTAGTGCTGCTGACTTACCATAATTTCTTCTAAATGAAACTCCCTTTATGTTCTTATTTACAGCATGGAGTTCGTTTATTACTCCCCAAGAATTATCCTTACTACCATCGTCAATAAAAATAAGCTCGTACTTTAATTTTGATTTAGCAACTACTTTATCTATCCAAGCGGAAAGTTCTGGCAAAGATTCTGCTTCATTGTATAATGGAACCACAATAGATAAATCTAAATTCATACAACAAATATATTGAAGTTTATCAATAGGATTTGTTAATTCTTTTTAATTAAAAATTTTATTTATTAGTATTAATAGAATTATATTGGCAGGCAAATGATTAAAACCAACACTTTTTAATTATAAAACAGAGATGAAAGCACTAATATTAAAAGAAATAAGATCTTATCTCAGTTCTATTATTGGTTATGCTGCTATTGTTGTTTTCTTAATAAGCTCGGGCTTTTTTGTTTGGATACTTCCAGGAAATAATAATATTATTGATATGGGAGAATCTAGCTTGCAAACATTTTTTTCTCAAGCCCCTGGAATTCTAATGTTTTTATTTCCTGCCTTTACTATGCGATGTTTTGCTGAAGAAAAAAAAACTGGAACTCTTGAACTATTAATTACCCAGCCTATATCTATATTTAAAATTATTCTATCCAAATATTTAGCTGCTAGTTTTTTAGCAGTTTTAACAATTGCACCAACACTAATCTATTATTTAAGTGTTCACCAAATGGGAGAAATTGTTGGCAATATTGACCACCCATCCACTATTGGAGGTTATTTAGGTCTTTTATTGCTAAGCTTAACCTATGTTGCAATTGGTATTTTAGCATCCAGTCTTTCAAAAAATCAAGTAATTGGTTTTTTGCTAGGTCTAATCTTTAATTCCATAATTTATGTTGGGTTCTATTATTTAGCTGTTAAAATTGGCGATCCAATGGACATTTACTTAATGAACTTAAGCATGTTAGATCATTTTAATTCTCTTCAACGAGGCATAATTGACTCTCGAGATATTGCATATTTTTTATCTGTTATATTTTTAACACTTTATCTAACTAAGATGGTTTTAAATAAAAGCAAATGAAAAGTATTTATTTTAAATATAAGAGCATTTTAAATCTGGTAATGGTTGTTGCTTCAATAGCTGTTTTTAATATTGTTGCAAATCAATTTTTCTTTAGAGTAGATTTATCTACCGACCAAGTTCATTCTTTGTCCAAAAAAACAAAAGATCTTCTTTTAAATCTGGAAGAAATAATAAATGTCGAAGTTTATTTAGATGGTGACTTCCCTGCAGAAATAGAAAAATTAAAAAAATCTCTATCTGAAAAGGTTGATGAATTCAAAGCTTACGGTGGAGATAATTTCAAGGTGAATTTTATAAATCTTGATGAAGACCCTGTAGCTGCAAAAGAAGTGAAAAATCAAGTTTTTAATGATGGGATAGATTTCAGTGATATATTGATTTCTAGGGATAGTAAACAAGAATTAGTAACGATTTGTCCAGGAATTATTTTAAGAATGGGAGACCAATCCGAATCTGTTCAACTTTTACAAGGGGGTAAGTTCCCTATTTCTCAAGTTATCATTAATCATTTTAACGACCAATTGGAGTACAATTTAGTTCTTGGTATAAATAACCTTTTAAATCCTGTAACAAAGAAAATTAAATTTTTAAGAGGACATGGCGAGCTGGACAATGCAGATGCTTGGATTATAAGAGACCAACTAATAAAGAATTACGATGTTGACACAATAAGAATTAAACAATTAAAAGTGAAATATTACAATGAATCGATTGAAATTTCCAACAATAAATACGATTCTTTAATTAAGAACAAAGTTGATTCTATATATATATCCAAAAGTGCTGTACCAGTATTCGATGAATTGGGTAATCCAAATAAAAATGCCAAAAGGTATATTACTAAAACTTTTCAGAATCAGGAAATAGCTAAGTCCTTGAAGAATATTTCGAGAATTACAGAAGATCTTGATGTTTTAGAAGGTACTGACTTATTGATAGTTGCTAAACCAAGAACATCATTTTCAGAAAAAGAATTATTTATAGTAGATCAATATGTTATGAATGGTGGAAAAATTATTTGGATGGTAGATATGTTGGATGTAAATGAATCCGATTTAATAGACACCAACATCACCTATGCAATAGCTTTAAAACACCAACTACAGCAATTTCTATTTAAGTATGGTGCAAGATTTAATGTGAATATGGTTAATGACGTGAGATGCGCTCCAATAACTAGAGAAGATGGATTGGGTAGAATTCCAAATTGGTATTTTTATCCACTTTTATACTTAGACAAACCATCTATATATTTAAATAATGTTGGTCCGATAAAAACAAGATATGTTTGTTCAATTGACACAGTTGGAGATGATAACATTAAAAAAACAGCATTACTAAAGTCCTCTACAGAATTTAAAATATTAAGACAGACTTCTGTCAATTATCAAAATTTATACAATTACAACCCAAGAAATTTTGACGTAGAACTTAACAAAGAAGTTCCTGTTTCAGGTTGGTTATTTGAAGGTGTATTTAAATCTAATTATGAAAATAGATCGGTAAGTAAAGAATTTAAAAAATTCATTTCTAACCCAATTGTTAATTTCAAATCAAAAAGTAAAGAAACAAAAATGGTTTTTATTGGCGATGGAGATTTGATAAGAAATGATTTTATAAAAGCTGAAAAACAAATTAAACCTGTTCTGCTCTCCTTTGAAAGTGCAGACTATGGAACTCCGGATTTTTTTCCTAGATATGGCAATGGAATGTTTTTTCAGAATCTTGTAGATGAACTCTTAGAAAAAAGTGAACTAATTCCATTAAGATCAAAAATGAATATGCCAAGGCTTCTTAAAAAAGAAATTTTTGGACAAAGAAATTTTTGGCAGCTTATTAATATTCTATTTCCATTAATTATAGTTATTGTCATTGGACTAGTTAATCAATATAGGAGAAAAAAGAAATATGCATAAGAAGTTTTTTAAAGTCACGATATATAGTTGGATACTTTTTAGTCTATTTAGTTGCAATAATGGTTCCAGCTATTATGATTTAAAAGATTTTGCAGTGAAGGATACATCCCAAATTATAAAGTTTAAAATTTCAGACACCGAAGATAACAGCATAGTAATCTCCAGAAAAAACAATAGCGGAAAATGGGAAATAGAAGGGTCTAATTTCACTGCAAACAAATCTAGTGTTGATTTACTAATGGAAACATTTTATAGAATTAGAGTAAAACAAGATGTTCCTAATTCTGCTTTTAATACCGTTATTAATCGTCTTTCAGTTAGACATAAAAAAGTTGAAATATATTTTGAAAAAGAAAAGGTATTCAAAACCTGGTTTATTGGATCTCCTACTCAAGATCATTTGGGAACATATATGTTGCTACAGAACGGAGAAAAGAAAAGTTCAAAACCATACATAACCTATAAACCAGGAATGTATGGATCGCTAGATGTAAGATTTTTCACAGATTGGAAAGGTTGGAGATCTCCCAAAGTTTTTAATTATCCAAATCCTAAAAAGATTAAAAATGTTTCAGTGAATTTCTCAGATAAACCTAATGATAGTTATACAATAACTTACAAAAACGACACTATAAAATTGTACGATGTAAATAACAAAGAATTAAGAAACTATGATTCAATTCAGGTAAAGCATTATTTGTCTCACTTTGAAAACATTAGTTATAATAAAATAATGTTTGAAAAACAAAATGTTATGGACTCTATTTTTGAAAATAAAGCGCATTATTATTTTGAGCTAAGAGATTTTACAGATAAAGTTACTAAAGTAGAATTCTGGAAGATAAAAGACGAAAACTCTTCTACAGGTTGGGATGCAGAGCATGGATATATTAGAGTTAATAAAAACAATGAGCTTTTGAGAGCTCAATATTTCAACTGGGAAATTTTATTTAAACCTCTTAGCTTCTACACTAGGAGATATTATTAATTATGTGTTAATAAATAAGGCTAATACTAATAGTATATTATTAATAGTATTCAGATATTTATAGCTTTAACACATTAATTATGAAGTTTATAGTTTCAAGTCAAGTATTATTAAAGCAATTACAATCTATCGGCGGTGTTCTTAATAGTTCTAATACCCTTCCAATCTTAGATAACTTTTTATTTGAAATTCAAGATCAGAAACTTACTATTTCTTGTTCTGATTTAGAATCAACAATGACATCAACCATCTCAATTGATGCAAAAAGTGAAGGTAGCATTGCAATCCCTGCCAAAATGTTGCTAGATATTTTAAAAACATTTCCCAACCACCCCCTAACCTTTTCTATTGATGAGAAAATGGGTATAGAAATATCCTCTGACTATGGAAAATATAAATTAAGTGGTTATTCTGGAGTTGAATTTCCTAAATCTCCTGTGATTGAAGCACCATCAACTGTTTCAATTAGTAGCCACATTTTTCAAAGAGCTATTGAGAAAACAATATTTGCATCGGGAAACGATGATTTAAGGCCAGTAATGAGCGGAATTTTTGTTCAGTTATCTGAAACAGATTTAACATTCGTTGCAACTGATGCTCATAAACTAGTCAGGTATACAAGAAATGATGTTAAATCTTCATCTGCTGCGTCATTTATTGTTCCTAAGAAGCCCATGAACTTATTGAAAGGTTTACTTCAAAGCTTTGATGGTGAAGTAACTATAAAATACAACGAATCTAATGCTAGTATTGCATTCAACGATATTCTTCTAACTTGTAGATTAGTAGATGGAAAATACCCAAACTATGACGCTGTTATTCCAAAAGAAAATCCAAATAGATTAACTGTAGACAGAAATTCTTTTTTTCAGTCTATTAAAAGAGTAAGTATTTTTGCCAATAAAACTACTCATCAAGTTAGGTTAAAAATTAATGGAAGTGAATTGAACATTAGTGCTGAAGATGTAGATTTCTCCAATGAAGCAAATGAAAGGTTGACATGTTCTTATCAAGGAGAATCCATGGAAATTGGATTTAACTCAAGATTTTTAAATGAAATGCTTCAAAATATCGATTCTGACAATGTGATATTTGAGCTTAGTGCCCCAAATAGAGCTGGGATTTTAATTCCAGACAATAGTGAAGAAGGTGAAGATATTTTAATGTTGGTAATGCCTGTAATGCTTAACTCTTAATCAGATTTATAATTATTTAAGGTGTTGGTGATGATTTTTATACAATCGTCTAACTGAATTTTATTTATAGTAAGTGGTGGTGCAAACCTTATTATATTTCCATGAGTTGGCTTAGCTAACAGTCCATTATTTTTCATTTCTAGACATAAGTCCCATGCCGTATTGCTTTGTTCAGAATCATTGATTACAATCGCATTAAGAAGACCTTTACCTCTTACTAATTTAACTAGAGTTGAATCTTTAATGAATTTATTTAATTCTGCTCTAAAGTATTCTCCTAATTCATAAGCATTTTCAGCTAAATTTTCCTCAACAATAACCTCTAAAGCTGCTTGAGCAACTACACATGCCAATGGATTACCTCCAAAAGTAGAACCATGTTCTCCTGGCTTAATACACATCATTACCTCATTATTAGCCAAAACTGCAGAAACTGGGAAAACACCACCAGAAAGAGCTTTTCCAAGTATAAGTAAGTCAGGCTTGGCATTTTCATAGTCGGAAGCTAACATTTTACCAGTTCGTCCAATACCAGTTTGAACTTCATCTGCTATATAAAGTACATTGTACTTATCACATAAATTTCTAACACCTTCTAAATAACCTTCATCTGGAACAACCACACCAGCTTCACCCTGTATGGGCTCTACCATGAAAGCTGCTACATTTGGATCTTTTAATTCTGTCTCTAATGCTTCTAAATCGTTGTAAGGAATTAAATCATAGCCTGGCATGAAAGGACCAAAATCTTTGTAAGAAAGTGGATCGTCAGAAGAAGATATAGCTGCGAGTGTTCTTCCCCAGAAATTTCCTTTTGCAAAGATTATACGAGCTTTGTTTTCAGGGATTCCCTTTATCAAATAACCCCATTTCCTTGCCAACTTATTGGCTGTTTCACCACCTTCAACACCAGTATTCATCGGCAATACTTTATCGTAACCAAATAAATCACAGATGAATTTTTCGTAAGGTCCAAGAGCAGAATTGTAAAACGCTCTACTTGTTAAAGTTAATTTCTTAGACTGGTTAATTAATGCATTAATAATTTTAGGATGACAGTGACCTTGATTTACAGCAGAATATGCACTTAAAAAATCAAAATATTTATTACCTTCACAATCCCATACATATACACCTTCTCCCCTATCCAGTACTACTGGAAGTGGATGATAATTATGTGCTCCAAAATTATTTTCGAGTTGCATTAAAGAAGAAGAATTCATCATGATTATTTTTAGACAAATATAATAATTCGTTTCGTCAAGAGAATAAATTATTTAAATAAGTGATATTTAAAATATAATTAATTTTCTTTGCATCATGTCAATTCAAAAGACCATAAATTTTTCAAGAAAAAAAATTATTTCTTCTACTGGTAAAGCTTTAAAAGATTTTGCCATGATTAACCACGGAGATAAAATAATGGTTTGTATTTCCGGTGGGAAAGACAGCTATACTATGTTAGAAATGTTCATACATTTCCAAAAGTACGGCGACATTGATTTTGATTTTGTAGTTGTTAATATGGACCAAAAACAACCTGGATTTCCAACAGAAGTTTTGCCTAAGTATTTATCTGATCTTAAGGTCAATTTTAAAATAATTGAAAAAGATACTTACAGTATTGTAAAAGATAAAATTCCGGAAGGAAAAACTATGTGTAGTTTATGCTCAAGGTTAAGAAGGGGAACTTTATATGATGAAGCTAGGGAACTTAAATGTAATAAAATTGCTCTTGGCCATCACATGGATGATATAATTGAAACCTACTTTTTAAATTTATTTTTTAGTGGGAAAATGGAGGCAATGCCTCCCAAATATTTAATAGACAAGAGAGATTTAATTGTAATAAGACCATTGGCATACTGTAAAGAAGAAGAGATTCAAAATTATTCAGATCTGGTAAAACACCCTATAATTCCTTGTAATTTATGTGGTTCTCAAACCAATCTTCAAAGAAAAAAAATAAAAGCACTTATCAAACAATGGGAGTTAATATATCCAAATAGAAAAGCCATAATGTTTAGAGCATTACAAAATGTTTCCCCGTCGCATTTGTTAGATAGAAATATTTTCAATTTTGAAGATCTTCAACCATTAGAAGACTCCAGCTTATTTGTTTGAAAAAGATTTTAATTGTTTAATAATTGTAATATTATTAGAAGTTCCTGCAAAATGATACTTTGAGTTGGAGTAATTAATTTTAAGATTTTTCACTTTAAAACCAACTCCCCATGAAATTCCAGTAGTCCCTGGCCTAGATTGTGGTTGAAGTTCATTTCTAGATAAAAAGTCATATCCAAATCTGAAATTAAAATTCTTTGAGAACAGAAATTCTGTTCCAATGACTATATGATTAAAAAATTCGGAGATTAATCGATTAATTTCTATTGAATTTTGAGAACTATTTTGTGCAATTGGAGAAAAACTCCACTTATTCAAATGATGGTAAGAAAAATGAAATCTTATTGGAGCATGTTTTAATTTAGTATTTACTGCTAAAATAGAATTAAAAGGTAATTTGTTGTTGAAATTAGATTCTTGATAGCTTTTAATGCTAGTTCCAATATTACTTAATAAAAGATAACCGCCAAGCTGTTTTTCTTCGTCAAAATAGGTTAAACTAATGTCTGAACCTATTGCAAAAGATTTATACTGCTCGAAAATAGAACCCAGAAATTTTAAATTAATACCTATTTGTAAATTTTCATTTAACTTTTTAGAATGCCCTAATTGGAAAATCCAGTCACTTGCAGTAAAAGAATTTCCTAAGGATGTTCCTGAAGAAGTATAATATTCGAAATTACCATAATTATTATAAAATAAGGAGGTAGAAAAAATACCTTTGTCCTTGATTTTAAAGTTGTAATTAAGCATTCCGAAATCCGAATCTGCAAAATGGTTATTGTAGTTAATAACCAACTGCTTGTCGTGGTTATTTGTTAAATTGGACGGTAAAAAAATGGCTATTGAAGCGTCATCAGAATCAAAAATCCCTATAGGATATCCACCTAGAGAGGAATTTCTTGATATACAATTGTTGTTTAGAATAGAATAGGAAGAAACAGTTTGTTGCGAAAAGCAAAAACTAATACTAAAAACAAAAAGGATCAAAAATTTTGATCTAATCATAAGACAACAACGAATTAAAGAGAACTTTATTATCTATACATTAAATCTAAAATGCATAACATCTCCATCATTAACCACATATTCTTTACCTTGAATCATTAACTTACCAGCTTCTTTAACAGCATTTTCAGAGCCATATTCTACAAAGTCATTGAACTTGATTACTTCAGCTTTTATAAATCCTTTTTCAAAATCTGAATGAATTACTCCAGCAGCTTGAGGAGCTGTCATCCCAATTTTAATAGTCCATGCCCTTACTTCTTTTTCTCCAGCAGTAAAGTAAGTCTGTAGATTTAATAAAGAATATGCATTTTTTATAAGCTTACTTACACCTGCCTCTTCCAATCCTAAATCGTCTAAGAACATTTTTCTTTCTTCAAAATCATTAAGTTCAGCTATATCAGATTCAATACCAGCTCCTAAAACTAGAATTTCTGCATTTTCATTAGAAACTAGTTCTTTAACTTTTTTTACATGCTCATTTCCTTGAACTACCGAGCTTTCATCAACATTACAAACATAAATAACCGGTTTTGCTGTAATCAATTGCAAATCATCTAAAAACTTAAATAAACTTTCATCTATATCGAGTGATCTAATTGAATTTCCAGAAACTAGATGTTCTCTTGCTTGAACATAAACCTTATAGGTTTTCTCTGATTCCTTATCTCCAGATTTAGCCTTTCTTTCTATAGCACCAATTCTCTTTTCTAAAGTTTCTAAATCTTTTAGTTGCAACTCTAAATCTATTATCTCTTTGTCTTCCACAGGGTTAACCTTTCCATCTACGTGAATTACATTATCATCGTCAAAACATCTTAAAACATGAATAATGGCATCAACTTCTCTTATATTAGCTAAGAACTGATTTCCCAACCCTTCACCCTTATGCGCTCCTTTTACTAACCCTGCAATGTCTACTATTTCTATGGTAGTTGGAATAACTTTTTCTGGATTAACTAATTTTTCTAAATTATTTAATCTACTATCGGGAACTGTTATTGTTCCAACGTTAGGTTCAATAGTACAAAAAGGGAAATTTGCAGATTGTGCTTTGGCATTTGAAAGACAATTAAAAAGTGTAGATTTTCCGACATTTGGTAATCCTACGATACCACATTTTAGAGCCATTAATTTGTAATTTTAAAAGTGATTTTTTTTAGTTAGTTATAATCTTTAAAATACCTTGATTTTTTTCTTTTCCCTGGTCAAAAGTCAAGAAAAAATAATAGGTACCTGCTGCCAATGGATTTCCTTTAGAGTTAGTTCCGTTCCATTGATTTTGATATGAAGAATCTTCAAATACAACTTTCCCCCATCTATTTAGTATTATCAAATTAACATCGCTGTAAATGGATGCAAAATGGGTATAAAAGTAATCGTTAATATTATCTCCGTTGGGAGTAATAACATTCGGGATATCACACTTTTCAATCACTAATTCATCTGTTGTGGTTTCTTCCCCGCATTCATTAGATACAGTTAAAGCAATTTCATGGTTTCCAATTGTGTAATTATTACTATTTAAAACTAAAGAATCTCCTGTGGAAATTAAATCTCCATCCATATCTGTCCATTCATAAGAGAAATCAGTATTAGTATTGTAAATAACAGAAAGAATACTCTGACCAACACAAAAAGTATCTAAAGAAAACATATATGGTTCAGGTTCTTCATTGAACTCCACTATATGAATTAATGTGTCGTTACAATAAACATCATATAAGCCCATAAAGTAAGCACCTGGCTCTGAAGCTGTTATTGTTGGGTTTGCAACGGAATTATTTGGATCAAAAGTCAAGGTTCCAAAATCACTGTAATAAAGCCATAATCCACCTGAAGGAGGTAAATAATTTGAATTGTAGTCGAAGTAATCATCACAGGTTGTAGTATCACCTATAATTGAACCACCTTGAATAGTTTGAACTGTGATAACAGTATCATAGTAGCATCCAAACTCATCTTCGACAACAAATGTGTAGTTTGTAGGTCCAAGACTGTTGGGCTGAACTATTATATTGGTATCCTGGTTTGATATAATTGTAGTGTCAGGTAACCAGTTTGAAGATATTATTGAAGGTGAATAAGTTTCACTATTTGGATGTAGGGTACTGTTGAAGTATATCCCCCATTCACAAATATAACCATCATCAATTCCTAAATTATCTCTTATGGTTAAAGTCCAAGTACCGTTAATTGGACAACCCTGAAGTGAAGGAACAAAACTTTGTTCTGGTTGGTACAAGCCTGGTGATACCATCTGACCAGCACTTGGGCCAGTTGCAGTAGTTGTAGTAAAACCATTTGCCCATGCTGGCATTGCGTTGCTTGAATTGGAAAAACAGTATTCTTCACAATAACCTATATTTCCAGTATTTTGATCATAAGCGCCACCAAGAAATGTACTACTTCCTCCAAAACCTCCAGGAAATAATCCAGTACCTGTGTAACTATTAAAAACATTTATACTAAGACCACTAGGGCACGTTAGCTTCATTTCTAAATCTCCTAAATAAGAATGTTCCATTTTAACACACATTTTTTCGATATCTGAAGAATTTTGAATAGTAATTCCGGGGGTGAATCCAGAAATATTAATATCAGTAGTATAATTTATTCCCGAACCATCAGGAAGATAAGTTTGAGTACCAAATATTCCTCCTATTGGGAAATTAGTAGAAACCGGATCTACTCCTACTGTGTCAGAACCAGTTACCCCACCAAATAGTTGAGTAACTCTTCCTAAACAAATTGGAGATTGGGCTGGTCCACATGTAGAAAAATTTGGTCTAGTAGATACTCTAATTTTACAAAAACTATATCTAAATTGTCCAAACGAATCTTCAATTTTTAAAGTGACAAAATATCCATTACGAGCTGGAGGTGTAAATAAAAAAGAGTTGGTACTGTATGATGATCCATCACTTAACTCCCAAGATACTGTATAGCTATTAGATTGCATATACCCTGCCCCACTCAGAGCTGCAGAATCACCTCCAGGCTCATAGGGAAAATATGGTTCAGCAACAAACTCAACAATATCTCCAAAACAAATATCTACGTAACCAGTGTCAATTGGCAATAAATCATTTAAAGTGTCTCCAGATCCATTTGCATTTCCAGTAATAAATGCACTGATATGGTTAGAGAATGGCTGAATAAGATTTGCACATGACAGGTTTGAACCCCAGCCTAAACCCTGAAAGGAAGCATCACTTACAAATTTAAATGTTAAACATCCAGAAGTATTTGCCCAAGATGCTGGAATATTTACCCCATTTGGGAAAGTTGAATCATTTATTGAAGCAAGTAAAGGGTCATTAATTGTTTGCCCGTCGTAAACATATAATGTGTCAGTTGGATGAATATTTAAAACATATCCATTAGCAGGGTCATTTAATATTGCAAGAACCATTTTAGAGCCTGTAGAATCTGGACATAAAGTAATTATTTCATATTCGTTAGGACCATAAGGCAAGGCATCTCCACCTGCATCTCTAAAATTAATAAAAGACCCGTTATTAAAATCTAAGGAACAATTACAAGGGCCATTTGCGGTATTAGAAGTCCAGTCATCATCTGTGATTAGCACCTCAGGCTGTGCATATACAACGGAAATGAACAATATTTTAAAAATAAATATGTAAATAAACTTATTCAATTGAATTCATTTTCTTTTTAATATGGTCAATAGATTTCAAAACTAACAATATATTCAGGTTAGAAACTAGGTAATATTGGTAGTCATTCATTAAAAAATTAACTTTTAATTTGTTGACATCTATTTTGGATGTGTCATTTAATAAAATAGTACCTGCTAATCTGTTAGAATATGATTTCCCCTTAGGAATATCTACAAAATAAAAACCATTTTCATTTAAAAAGTTTAGATTGTTTTGATCTTCAAGAAATTCTTCTAATTCTTTAGAAGAATAAAAAAATGAACCTTTAACTTCTTGTGAAAGAATAGAATTAAAGGATATAAAAACAATAACTAATACAATAAATCTTTCCATAAAAATTCGAAAATACGATTTTATGACAAATTACAACAAAGAAGACATTAGTTATTATAAAAGGTTCATAAAATTTATTTAAAGATTTTTAAATTTCAATTATTAAAATAGTTACTGAAAGTTGTTAACAGTCATCTTATAGAATTAACTATATGCTTATTTTTGAAGACCAAATCATAAAAATGAAAGAATACACTTTAGAATCGTTAGAAAAATTTGCTAGTCAAGTAAGAAGAGACATAGTAAGAATGGTTCATGCTCAAAATTCTGGTCATCCAGGAGGTTCTCTTGGTTGCGTAGAGTATTTTACTGCTATCTATAAAGTTATTATGAATCACAATACTAATTTTTCAATGGATGGGAAGAATGAAGATTTATTTTTTCTTTCTAATGGTCATATTTCCCCAGTTTTTTATTCTGTTTTGGCTAGAACGGGCTATTTCCCTGTTAAGGAACTTAATACTTTCAGGAAAATTGATTCTAGACTGCAAGGGCATCCAACAACTCACGAAGGTTTGCCAGGAATTAGAATTGCAAGTGGTTCTCTTGGCCAAGGGCTAAGTGTTGCAATTGGGGCAGCAACTACTAAAAAATTAAATAACGATAGTAGTTTGGTTTATACTCTTCATGGTGATGGAGAACTTCAAGAAGGGCAAATATGGGAGGCGGCTATGTATGCATCTGCAAAAAAAGTCGATAATCTAATATCCACTATTGATTTTAACGGCAGACAAATTGATGGGGATGTAGACGATGTACTTTCCCTAGGTAATCTTGAAGAAAAGTGGAATGCTTTTGGATGGAAAACTTTAAGTTGTAATGGAAACAACCTTCAAGAAATAATAGAAACTTTAGAAACAGCTAAATCTCTAACAGGGAAAAAACAGCCAATAATGATAATAATGAAAACCGAAATGGGATATGGCATTGATTATATGATGGGTTCTCACAAATGGCATGGCGTTGCTCCTAATGATGAACAACTAGAATTAGCCTTAAATCAACAAGAGGAGTCTTTAGGCGACTATTAAAAGTTAAATCACAGTAAATGCAATTTTATTTTAAGATATTTCTATTAATCCTATTAAGTTCATTTAATAGTGTAGATGCTATATCTCAAAATGAAGATGGTAAAATTAGAATACTATTCATTTTTGATGGATCCAATAGCATGAATGCTCAATGGGGAAATAGTAGTAAAATAACTGTTGCAAAGAAATTAATGATCCAAACAATGGACAGTTTGAAAATGCTTGAAAACGTGGAACTAGCATTAAGAATGTATGGACATCAAACTAGAATTGCTCCAGGAAAACAAGACTGTTCTGATACTAAACTAGAAGTGCCATTTGCATCTGCTAAAGAAAATTATCTTAAAATAATAAATAAAATAAGAGCCTTAGAGCCTAAAGGCACAACCCCTATAGCAAGATCTTTAGAATATTCTGCAGACGATTTCCCAGACTGTGAAAATTGTAGAAATATTATTATTTTATTAACTGACGGCATTGAGGCATGTGACGAAGATCCGTGTGCTGTTGCGATTGCCCTTAAAGAAAAAAACATAAAACTTAAACCTTTTGTCATAGGACTAGGATTAGACACTTCCTATTTAAGTCAATTTCAATGCATTGGAGAATTTTTAAGTGCAGAAAATAAAGATTCCTTTAAAAGCGTTTTAAAATTTGTCATAAGTCAAGCTTTAAATAATACAACAGTTCAAATAAATTTAAATAACCTTAGAAATCTTCCTAAAGAAACAAATGTTACAATGAGCCTTTACAATGATAAAAATGGAAAATTATTACATACTTACATGCATACCTTAAATAGAGCTCAAAATCCTGATACTTTGGCTCTGGACCCACTTTACACATATAGACTTGTAGTTCACACAGTACCTGTAGTTGAAGTGAAAGAAATTAAACTTGTTCCTGGAAAACATAATATTATAAATGCTAACACACCCTTAGGTGAACTTAATTTAAAAATTCAGGGTTCTATCAACCAATATACTGGTCTTAACTGCTTGGTTAAAACCAGAAAAGAATCTTCAATAATTAACGTTCATAAAATGAATACTACCAAACAATATTTAGTAGGCGATTATAATTTAGAAATATTAACCTTACCTAGAATAAAATTTGATAATGTTAAAATTAATCAAAGCCAAATAACAGATATTACTATTCCTCATTATGGAACACTTGAGTTGAATAAATCAAATGGTCCAGCTTCCCTATTTTTAAAAAAAGATGGGAAGAATATTTGGCTATATGATTTTAACAGAGAAATGTCTATTGAAAACTTAAACATTCAACCAGGAAAGTATTTCATTAGTTTTCGAAATATTAGGTCTAAAAGTACAGCACATACAATAATTAAGGAATTTACAATAGCTTCAGGACAAAACATTAACATAAACTTATAAAATGAAATTTGAAATTTTAGGAAATAAAGACACAAGATCAGGATTTGGAGATGGTCTTACTCAACTTGGAAAAACAAATCCAAATGTAGTTGCTCTTTGTGCAGATCTTACTGGATCATTAAAAATGAATGACTTTAAAGATCAATTTCCAGAAAGATTCTTTCAAGTTGGAATTGCCGAAGCAAATATGATGGGAATTGCAGCTGGAATGACAATTGGAGGTAAAATTCCATTTACAGGAACATTTGCAAATTTTTCAACCAGTAGAGTTTATGACCAAGTTCGTCAGTCGATTGCCTATTCAGGGAAAAATGTAAAATTATGCGCTTCTCATGCAGGACTAACTTTGGGAGAAGATGGAGCAACTCATCAAGTATTAGAGGATATTGGAATGATGAAAATGTTGCCTGGGATGACAGTAATAAACCCATGTGATTACAACCAAACCAAGGCTGCAACTATTGCTATTGCAGATTTCAAAGGACCTGTTTATTTGAGATTTGGTCGTCCTAAAGTTCCAATTTTCATCCCAGAAGACACACCTTTTGAAATTGGCAAAGCTTTAATGCTGCAAGAAGGAACTGATGTATCTATTTTTGCTACTGGCCACCTAGTGTGGGAAGCTGTAGTAGCAGCTGAAGCTTTAGCAAAAGAAGGATTGTCTGTGGAATTAATAAATATGCATACTATTAAACCTTTGGACAAAGAAAGCATCTTAAG
>CAJIYZ010000067.1 GCA_905181675.1 Bacteroidetes bacterium MED-G20 | reverse complement strand
TTTTTTCTTCCTCAGACAAATCTTTACCTTTAATTTTTTCCTGTTGTTTTAGAAATTTATCAATATAAGTATCGTAAAGAAATTTCTGATCTTCTTTAGTCAATTTTAACTGAGTGGTAGCATATTCAGAAAATGAAGTAGCTCTTTTAATTTGATAGTTGTTCTGAGCACTTGCATTAAATGAGATGACAAGCAATAGTGCAAATAATTTGATTGATTTTTTCATATTTTGTTTTTAATGTTAAGTTTTAAATTATGGATTATGGATTAAAAAAATATTTATTCAACCACTATTTTTTTCTTCACTGATCCATCATCGTATATTTCTATAATTATATTATTAGGTTGAGGATTGGTTTCTCTTCCTAAAATATCCACTATCTTCTGTAATTTCCTATTGGGATTTGGGAGGTTGAATATTGCTGTAGTATTTGCTTCTGTTTTAATGAGAAAAAAATCTCTATCTCCATTACCATAAGAATCTGTTCCTCCAATAATTACATACCCTCCATCTGAAGTTAGCTGCATATGGTAAGCAATTTCAAAATTTGCCCCTCCAAATGTTTCATTCCAAAGCTCGGTTCCATTACTATCTGTTTTTATTAAATAAGCATCACGAGCCCCTGCTCCAAAAGAATCTGCTCCTCCACAAATGACATAACCTCCATCGGGAGTTTGATGCACACAAGTTCCTAGATCAAAAGATGGTCCTCCAAAAGTTTTGTACCATTGTTCTGTTCCACTACCGTCTGTTTTTATCAGGTATACATCCTTGTCACCAGCTCCAAAAGAAGCTGTTCTACCTGTGATAATATACCCGCCATCTGAAGTTTGTTTCACACTGTTGCCCACATCAAACTCTACCCCGCCAAAAGTTTGATTCCATTGCTCTACTCCATTGTCATCTGTTTTTACGAGATAAACATCTCTATTTCCATTTCCAAAAGAATTTGTTCCACCTACGATAATATATCCTCCATCTGTAGTTTGTTGTACGCAATTTCCAATATCAAAAACTGACCCTCCAAAGCTTTGAGCCCATTGTTCTATCCCATTAGCATCTGTTTTTACGAGATAAACATCTCTCCCTCCGTTGCCAAAAGATTCTGTAGCACCAGTAATAATAAATCCTCCATCTGTAGTCTGGAGTACAAAAAAACCAAAATCAAGACTAGTTCCTCCATAAGTTTTGGTCCAAAGGGTATCCCCATTAGCATCTGTTTTTATAAGATAGACGTCCTTATCTCCATTACCATATTCTGTCCTTCCTGCAATGATATATCCTCCGTCTGATGTTAGTTGCAAAGAACTACCATAGTCTTGACTTGCTCCTCCGAAAGTTTTAGTCCAAAGTGAGTCTCCATTAGCATCTGTTTTCACAAGGTAGACATCTGCATCTCCGTTACCATAAGATTCTGTAGACCCAGTAATAATATAACCGCCATCTGAAGTTGGCTGAACAGAGTATCCTAAATCAAAATTTGCACCTCCAAAGGTCTTTTCAAATCCTTGCCCAAAACCAATAAATGGAATAGTAAGTAATAGTATAAATAGTATTTTTTGCATACACTAAAGTTAGTAAAAAGTTATGTTTTTAATTGTCTTTTTTATAAAAATTTAATATTAGCTATTTAAAAAATATAAATAAAATTAAAAAAAATACAAATTAATTTTTTTTGTATTGACTTTAATAGGATAATAAACCCTATTAAAACCTCTAATTACTTATTTATTAAAAATGCTCTTTGCGGCTTTAATGCATGCTTTATTTTATCAACGTGCTCTTTATTTATAATTAAAAAAGCAATATTATGATAGTCATTAATAGAATCCACTCCAATAGTATGAAATGGCAAATCCTCTTTTACTAAAAACTCTTCTATATGAATATTGAAATGTTGAGCAGTCTTTAATGAATCTAATCCATTAAAATCCCATATTAGTTTTATTTTTTGCATTGGTTTAGTTTACCATCTATAAATTTCACTCCCTATTTCGTTACTCCAAAGTTCGAGATCTTTTAAGGTGTGTTTTGAATCGAAAAAAAGATCCCAGGAGTTATTCCAGACAAAGTTTCTTACATAAACCGAGTAAAGTAGTTTTAACTCTGATTTAAGTTCTTCAACACTAAAGCTAGTATATGGTTCATGGTAAATATTAGCAAGAGAAATTATGATTTTTTTTGAAGAGCCTACATATAAATTTTTAAACCTTTTATCAGATGCTGTGATTCTCATATAAAACTTTGGCTGAGAAGATTTATTAGTTTTTGTCTTATGAATTCTTTGTCCTATTGATAAAGAAAAATTAAACTTGGCAATTATATCAGCTAACTTGAATTTGGATAAATTCATTTCATCTAAATGGGAATCCTTCGATATTGAAGGTTCTATTTGAGACTTTAGATTTTGAAGGGCAATCTGCTTAATTCGAATCTCCTCTTGCAAAGCCTTTATTTTCGAAGATTTTTTTTCTATTATTTGATGATTTTCTCTTAGTTTACGGTACTCTACTCTATCCTTCTTTTCTAAATTAATAAAAATTTCATCTGGAAGATAATCTAAAAAAAAACTTTCTTTATAACAGCGGTATTTAAGTAGCTTAGACAATAATTTATTTTGTGGTTTACTCAAATATATAAATTATATTTTTACCACAAAAAAAAATTAAAGACCTCAATTAACTGAGTTAATAAAAAAAATATAAAATTATAATCAAATAAAAACATGAATATAAAAATGCAATAATTTAAATATTTTCCTGATCATTTAAACTAATTAGGTGAGTATTATTGAGGTAATAATTTACTGCTGGATTTTAATTTTGTAAAAATGATACAGATAATATAACTAATTTTATTCTGAAGTGTTGAAGAAAATCCTCCAAATATATTTACCAGTATTAGCGTTTTTGCTCTATACATTTAGCTGCCAACAAAACAATAAATTCCCAATTTTGTGCGACATGGAAAGAGTTGAAGGAACCCATTTTATTTCTCAAAACTTAGATGTGGTCTCCAAGTCATTGTCCCAATCTTTAGAATACTCAAAATCAGGAAAGTTTAGTGCAAAAGTTGATAATGAAAACCCATATGCTCTTGGTTATACTTTTGAACATTTAGAAAAAGGAAATGAAATAATAATTTCTATATGGGAAAAAACTGGCTTATCTAAAGGATATTTAAAGTTGGTAGATGAAAATAAAAATATTTTAACGGTCAAAAGAAGTCACAAAAAAAAAATAGAAAGCCAGTGGGTACTAGTCACTCTTAGCTATATTCTTGAAAAAGATTATAATCAAGTTAAGTTTTTCATACATAACGAAAAAACTGTTCCTGCATACTATGACGATTTGAAAATTGAAGTATTAAAAAGATCCAAAAGACCAATATTCAAAAAAGAAAATTTAGCAATTCAAATTAAGTCTAAAGATTTAGAGAAGCTTTTTAGATATAGAGATAAAGCAATTCAAAATGGCATCATTAGTAAATCTTTGAAAAAAAAATTTAGCGGATTTATGGTTTACAACAACGAGAAAATACCAATTGAAATCCGATTAAAAGGGGATTGGATAGATCATCTTGTGGGTGATAAATGGTCATTTAGAATCAAAGTAGGAGGAGATAAGGATTTTAAAGGGATGAAATCATTCTCCATCCAACATCCAAAAACACGGTCTTTTCTAAAAGAATGGATAATGCACAAAATTTTTAAAGATGAAAATATTTTAACTACAAGATATGGATTTATCACTGCCTCTTTGAACGGGAATAATTTAGGGATATATGCATATGAAGAACATTTCAGCAAAGAGTTACTTGAATATAATCAAAGAATACATTCACCCATACTCAAATTTAATGAGGAGGGAATATGGGAAACCCGATCAAACAATCCAAAGAATAAAAAATTATATCCATTTTTTGAAGCTTCAGAAATAATTCCTTTTCAGAAGAAAAGTGTTTTCTCATCTGACAGTCTCAAAAAAGCTTTTTATAAAGGGTTAGAATTAATGACTAAATACAAAAATTTTGAGATTAATTTGGAAGATATATTTGATTTAAACTACACTGCAAAGCTGTATGCTCTATATGATATTGGGAAAATTAGACATTCATACCATTGGCACAATCAACGTTTTTATTATAACCCGAGAATTCATACGTTAGAGCACATTGCTTTCGATTGCTACGCAGGGATTGAGGAAGGAATTGAAGATGTAATTTATGGATATTCTGACTCTGTGTCCTCGTATTTTAAAATGACTTTCTTATCCAAACAATTTTTTAATAACGAACAATTTGTTTCTAGCTATAAAAAATTTCTAAAAAAATTCTCTCAAGAAGAATACATGAATAGTATTGTCAAAAAATACGAAGCCAGTTCTGATTCATTAAGTAATCTTTTAAAAAATGAATTTCCAAATTATGAATTTGAAATAGATTATCTAGTGGCTAATGCAAAGGCAGTTAGAGAATTGCTTGTAGACTATGATTCAAGTTATGATTTTGTTCTTAAACCGCTTAACTATGACTATGGATCAATTGATGATAATTTTTTTCCATCAATTGGTATAAAAGCCAATAAATATATAAATGACAAAAATGAATTGGTTCTGAAAATTAAAAATTTTCATTTGGACACTATTTATTTATTAGGTTATTCTAATAATGAAAAAAATAGGAATAATATAGTTGAATTTAAAGAATCAATTTTATTGGCGCCATTTCAAATGAAAGGTGACATCTTGGAATTAAAGGTGATTGATAATTATGACTTTATATATTTTAGACCCCAAAATACTAGCCATTTAGAAGTAACAGAAATAGAAAAATCTTATTGAATTATAGTTTTCTTGAAACCTTTCTTGCCGTACTACTTTTGGGAGCAGATTGTTCTACTTTGGTTTTTAACTCTCCTTTTCTTGTATTCTTTTTCTTCTCTGTTTTTTTATTGTAAGAAGTCTTAGCTTTTTTAGTTTTTTGTTTTTTATCCGAATTCCCTTTAGAATCGTAGTTCGTTCTTTTGGGAGTATTGGTTTCGCTTGAAGACCCACTATTGGATGATTTTTTATCTTTTGCAGAAGATTCTTTGTTCTGATCATCGCTTCCAGAATTAACAGCCTTAGCCCTGCCTTGATCTGCTTCGTCCACTGGCTTTTCTTTCTTGTCTCTTCCAAAAGTTAAATTAAGACCAAAATGAATTTGCCCATTTCTAACTTTCTTAGTGTCAATGTTTATACTGGAAGCTGTGGAGGACAAGAAATTATCTCTTGGATTTAGGGTGCCAAAAGCGAGTACATTATCAGTTAAGCAATAAATTTCAACTGGGCCAAGATTTACAGAAACCCCAAAACCCAGATTAGAATAACTACGGTTATATATTGAATAACTAGCTGTTGCAGAAAGAAAATTACCAAGGTGGTAATTGTAAGCTAATCCCAAGCCTCGTCTCCATATTCCTCGTACAAATGAACTGTATAGGCTTAAAGAAACAAAATTATTATGGTCTACTGTATATTCCATAGATGCATATATTTTTGTACGAAGCGCTGTGCTGTAACTTTCGTTAGAATATGAATAATTGTTTTTTAAATCTTCTTCTATAGAATCCTCTAGTACATCTTTTAAAAAATCAACACTTGAACCATCACCAAAAATTGAAATAGGATTACTAATACCATCGTATTCATAATCCCATGCCTCTAGCTTTGAATTTGCTGTGTAACTATTCCAATTAATAAACCCTAAATCCAAAACAGACGCTTCTAAGAGCAATTTATCGCTTATATGGTAATTAAAGCCAAAGTCTACTCCTAGACCTCTATTATTCCTTTTAAAAAGATAATTATTAATATATCCTGGTGAAAAACCAGACTGCTGCATTGCACTAGAATCGTTGGTGTTTAAGCCCCCAATTACTGGAATATCACCGTCAACCATTACTTGTGGAAGGCCAGAAGTTCTAAAATCAAAAGCCATGTCAAACTTCAACGCATGGGTGTTTTGATCAGTTTCTATTCCCATATAACTAACATCAGTAGTGAAATTTTCCATCCCATATAGATATTTTAGTCTTGCACCGTACGAAAATTTATGGTGAACATCATGCACCCAATGTATAGCATATTCTCTCCAATGGGTAAAATCAAACCCTAGCCCATCTAAAGATGCTCTTTTCCCCAAAAGATTATTTCCATTTCCCTCCATAGCAAGTACTATCAGATCTTTTGGATAATTAAAAGTGAAATCTAATTTTTCGGTCACATTAAAAGAAAAGAAATTGTTGCCTTTTTTAAAACCAACAAAAATTAAGTCCGTACTACCATTAAGTATAAAAAAGTTTTCTGAAGACATCTTAGATATAGCGTTGTCAACATCTGGCATCATAGTACCATCTGCATTTTGATAAAATATATCTCCTATAGAAAATCCTGTGTTAAAGATAGAGCCATAAACACTAGAAATAATTGGCAATCCTATATCCAACTTTGAATCGGGAAAAGAAGCGGGATCTACTTGTGTAATCTGAGGAATTGACGGCATATGATACAATATGAAATCTTGCTGAGCATTGATTTTTGTCAATAGAAAAATTAACGATATGAAAATAATTTTCTTCATTAAAACATTCTCCCAGAAATTAACAATGCCATTGACAATTGCAACTTATAGTCGCTGTAGATCTTCACAGACTGCTGATTGTCATAATCTGAAGTCCCTGCTGTCACAAGAAGAATAACAAATTTTGTTTGGTTCAAGTTATCAACGCAAGATTCATTACAACCAAGTAATGTTACTTTTTGTTGTGAATCTTCTATAACCCTTCCATTAGCATCCAAAGTAGCAGATTCAAGAACCATTTCTCCATCTGCAATAGAAGACAACAAATTCATATTACTATCTAATAATTCTAAAGTAAAGTTAACCTCTACTGGCCATCCATTAATTGTAGAAAATTTAATTACTGCTGAATCAATATCTGTTTCTGAACTAAATAATTCATCTACTTTAAAATCAAATGGAATAGTATCTCCCATAACCCACCCTCCTGCATATCCTTCTAAAGGAAGTGTTATTTCGGTAGAGACAGATATCTTACTTGTACTTAAAATAAAATTATTATTTGTAATAGTTGAATCAGCATTAACAACCACTACAGGGTTACTAACAATAGATTTTGGAGTTGAATTAATTAACTCATTAATAGTACTATTGGTTGCATTCATTGCGATAACAGAAGTTACCGAATCTCCTTGGGCTAAGGGTTGTTGAATTGTTGGGAAATAAAATGGTGCAGGCTGCAGGTTTCCAGAGCCAGCAGAGTCATATAATACATTACCAAGAATATTGCCTTGAAGGTCCTCATAATACATAGCTTGCATCCCCATATTGGCTGTAAAACCAAAGCTATTTTGAATAGTATGTTTTATTTCTGGGTTGGTAAGTAAAAATTCTACAGCAGAGACTGAATCAGCAGAGAAAATATCTATCTCCAAAGGAATAGAACCCAAATCAAATTCCTGGTATTTAATATCTCCCAAAATAGTAGAAAATTCTAAGTTGTCCATAGAAAATGAAAAGGTAAGGTCATCAGTAGTACTGATTGGACTACCAGAGCCATTAATGGTAACATCTAAATACACCACCATCTCATTGAATCCAAGACTACCTTTAGTTAAGTCAAATACATAATTACTAAGGTTTGCTTGGGTAACTGCAGGATTATTTGCAGGTGCTGTTAAAACGTCAGAAAAATACCCACCTAGATTGTCTACTAAAGATGGAATGGTAATATTAAGAACTACTTCATGACTTAAATTGTTGACGATATTTATTGTTAAGATTCCTTGTGAAAATTCAATAGCAGTTAATTCTTCTCCAGATGGGAATGTAAAAGCATTTATGTTAGTATCTGCGTAGCTGATTGAATTATTAAGTGCAGGTAAGTTTTGGGGTGCTGGATTAACAGAAATACTAAAACTCTGTTCCGGAATTTCAACAATTTCAGAAGCGCTTATATAAGTTGGGGGGGTTACATAAGCCAAAAAAAGTTCTCCATCGTTGCCAGTGCTAATAATATCTCCGGTATCTCTCTCTAACATATCCTCAATATCAATCTCTGCACTTACAAGAGGAATTGCAACATGATGATAGGTTTGCAAAGAAGATAAATCTACCTGTTCACTTTTTTTACAAGAAGCAAAAATTAAGGTAAAAAAAAGAAAATAAAAGGAAATTTTTAACTTATTCATTGGTAAAATAAGATGCTAAGTTACAGAAATTAGGACAATTAAATAAAAAAATAGAAATCTTCTTAGTTAAACTTTAATAGTTTTGATTGCTAGAAAGAATTTATAAAGTAAAATCATGAATATATCCCGTATTAAAAAATGAATATTGATTGACAAATATAAAAACCACCTTATACTCCATTTCACCATTTTAATATGGGGATTCACTGGAATTATAGGAAAAGTACTGGTGTTAAGTGGATTAACTACTAGTGAAGTTGTTTTTTGGAGAATGCTTATTGCATGGACTACTTTATTGGTTTATCTCATAGTAAAAAAAGAGCATATTAAGGTCTCTAAAAAAACACTTTTTAAGCTTCTTGGAAATGGGATATTAATAGCATTACATTGGTATTGTTTTTTTGAAGCGATTGCACTTTCAAACGTATCTATTGCTCTTGTTTTTATGTCAACTACAGCATTTTTCACCTCATTTGCAGAACTTGTGATTTACAAGAAGAGTCTTGACCTTAAGGAGCTATTTACAGGGGCTTTAGTAATAGTCGGAGTCTTTATAATTGTTAATGATTTAAATTTTGAGAACCATCCAGACTATTTCAAAGCAATTATTCTTGCTTTAATCTCTGCTTTTCTAGCTGCTTTTTTTTCTGTAATAAATAGTGTACTTGTTAAAGAAAATGACTCTGCTATTATTTCTTTTTACGAACTTATGGGAGGCTTTTGGGTAATAACTCTTTTATTTTATTTAAATGGAAACATAGTGTTGGATGAACTTTCTCTAAATAGTATACAGCTATTTTGGTTAGTGATTCTAGGCGTTATTTGCACTTCTTTTGCATTTCTTTTAGGGGTATATGTAATGAAGTTTATAAAACCATACACTGTCAACTTATCTGTTAACTTAGAACCTATATATGCAATAATTTTTGCGCTTTTAATTTTTAAAGACTCTGAAGTGATGAGTTTAAATTTTTACCTTGGCTCAATGGTTGTGGTAGGATCTATACTATTAAATGCTTTATTTAAAAAAATAAAAAAGCCACAAAAAGTGGCTTAATTTTCCTGGATTAATTGAATTGATTAATGTTGGTAATTATTTTGGACTTCTTTCCAGTTAAGAACATTAAAGAATGCTTCTATGTAGTCTGGTCTTCTATTCTGATAGTTAAGATAATAAGCGTGTTCCCAAACATCTATTCCAAGTATAGGTGTTCCATTACACCCAACCCCTGGCATAAGAGGGTTATCTTGATTGGGAGTTGAACAAACTTCTAGTTTGCCATCGCTGTGTACACATAACCATGCCCATCCAGAACCAAACTGAGTAGCAGCTGCTTTTGAAAACGAATCTTTGAAATTCTCAAAAGATCCAAAATCTCTATCAATTGCATCTGACAAAGTACCAGAGGGCTTTCCTCCTCCATTTGGAGACATGGAATTCCAAAAAAGACAGTGGTTAAAATAACCTCCGCCGTTATTTCTTAAAGCGCTATTGTCCATATCCATAGACTGCATTAATTCTTCAATAGATTTTTCTGTATGTGCAGTTCCATCTAAGGCTGCATTTAATTTAGAGGTATAACCTGCGTGGTGTTTTCCGTGGTGTATTTCCATTGTCTTGTGATCAATGTGTGGCTCTAGAGCATCGTGGCTGTAGTTTAATTGTGGTAACTCAAATGGCATAATTATATATTTTAGTTCGTTAATATTTAATGACTTCAAAGCTATTGAAAATTTGGTTTAAATTTGATAATAAACTGTTAAATGAACGTGAACAGTGACGAATACTTTATGCGAATTGCTCTAAAACAAGCTCAAATTGCTTTTGAAAATGAGGAAGTTCCCGTTGGCGCGATAATTACTTACCATGATAAAGTGATTGCTAAAGGTCACAACCTTTGTGAAAAACTAATAGACTTTACAGCACATGCTGAAATGCAAGTTTTGACTTCTGCTAGTAATTATTTACAAAATAAATACCTCAACGAATGCACTTTATATGTCACTCTTGAGCCATGTGCTATGTGTGCTGGTGGTACTTTTTGGACAAGAATTGGAAGAATTGTATTCGGAGCATTTGATGAAAAAAGAGGTTTCTCAAGATTGTCTAGCAAAATTATTCACCCAAAAACAATCATCAAGGGAGCTGTTCTAGAAAATGAATGTAGCTTTTTGATTAAGAAATTCTTTCAGCAAAAAAGATGATTTTTAAGAACTTTAACATTAATAATTCATTAATTGAAAAATTATTAAGTAATTTTAAAGAAAATAAGATATATGTATCCAGCAGAAGTTGTAGCCCCATTTATTGAAGACCTTACATCGAAAGGGTTTATAGAACTAACTTCATCCGACGAAGTTGACAACCATTTAAATTCCTCTTCTGGAACAAAACTTGTCGTAATAAATTCTGTATGTGGTTGTGCTGCTAGAAATGCAAGACCCGCCGCAAAAATGGCAGTAGCAAACGACGTAAAACCTGATGAAATTCTTACTGTATTTGCGGGTTTTCATAGTGAAGCTACCAATCAAGTAAGGAAATACTGCCTACCCTATCCTCCGTCATCTCCAAGTATGGCGCTTTTTAAAGATGGAAAACTCGTCCATTTTATTGAAAGACATCATATTGAAGGAAGACCAGCTGAGACGATTGCTGAAAATTTAATGGAGGCTTTTAAAGAATTCTGCTAATTTTTATCCAATACTTTAGGAAGCTTAAAATAAGTACTATCTTTTATGGGACTGTTTGAAAGAGCTTTTTCTTGATCTAAGACTTCACCAAGATTATCTTCTCTCCAATTATTTATTTCTTCATTCATGTGGATTAAAGGCTCAACGCCATCGGTGTCAATTTCCTTTAACTGATTGATAAAGTTTACCATTTTAGAAAGATCTTCGGAAATAAGTTCGGTTTCTTGTTCGTTAAATTTAAGCTTAGACAAGCTAGAAAGTTTGGTGATAACCTCTTTGTTAATTTTCACTTTTTAATTCTTTGTTAATTACTTGGAATGTTTGTTCTCTCAAATCTACTAAATCTTTACGATTTAATTTATCTACGGAAATATAATCATGAACCACTACTTTGGCTAATCCCGGCTTTGCATTTCCTGAAAAGTCTTTGTGGTCTTTAAATAAATCATAGTTGTTTTTAAATGTTAAGGGTAGAATTGGACAATTGGTGTCAATAGCCAACTGAAACGCCCCATTTTTAAATCTTCTCATTTCAGTCTCTGAATTTTCCCATCCTCCTTCTGGAAAAATAACAATGCTTCTTCCTTTTTTTATTTCTTTTTCTGCCAAAACCAAACATTCGGCAGCTCTTGTTTTGCTGTCTCTATAAACTGGTATATCAATGCCTCTTTTAAAAAAAATATTAATCACTGGCCATTTTAATAGTTCTGACTTTCCAAGAAAAGCAAAGTCTTGATCAATAATTTGATACATTAATAAAATATCTAGGTAAGACTTGTGATTTGCACATATTATGTAATTTTTTTTTAGGTCTAATTTGGACAAGAAAACAGTTTCTAATTTGACTCCTGCTAAGGAGGACATCCATTTTGACCAAAGAAATTTAATTGCTTTTGCTTTTCTGTATTTATTTTCACCTCTAACAAATAAAAAAATAGGAATCCAAAAAGTTATGCAAAAAATGACATAAACAAACCCAATATATAAAAAGAAAGAAATGGATAAAAATTTTTTCATTTACACCAAAATAATTATTAAAATGTATGATATAAAATTATATTATTTTTAAGTCTAAATTTGTATAAATTGAATATTTAATAGAATGTCAAGAATTTTAACCGGGGTTCAAAGTACTGGAAGACCTCACATGGGAAACATATTAGGAGCAATTATTCCTGCAATTGAACTGGCTAATAATCCTGAAAATGATTCATTTCTTTTTATTGCAGACTTACACTCATTAACTCAAATTAAGGACCCAAAACAACTTAAAGAAAACACTTTACAGGTTGCAGCAACTTGGTTAGCCTGCGGTCTCAACCCTGAAAAAACTACTTTTTACAGACAATCAGACGTTGCTCAATGCACTGAGCTTTCTTGGTATTTAAATTGTTTTTTTCCGTACAAAAGATTAAAACTTGCCCACTCTTTTAAAGATAAATCCGACAGGCTTGAAGATGTAAATTCGGGACTATTTGCTTACCCTATGTTAATGGCTTCTGATATTTTGCTTTACGATGCTAATTTTGTGCCAGTTGGAAAAGATCAATTACAGCATCTAGAAATGACAAGAGATGTAGCTTCAAGAATCAATCATAAATATGGAGAAGTTTTTATAATTCCAGAAGCTAAATTGCAAAAAGATGCACAACTAATACCTGGAACAGATGGGGAGAAAATGAGTAAATCAAGAGAGAATACTATAGATTTATTTATGAATGAAAAATCTATTAAAAAAATAATTAACAAAAATATAATAACTGATAACTCACCTTTAGAGGCCCCAAAAGATCCAAATAAGTCTACAGTTTTTCATTTATACAAACTAATTGCATCTAATGAGAATAGTGCTAAGATGGCAGAAAACCTAAAGGCAGGAGGTTATGGATGGGGTCACGCTAAAAAAGAATTAATTGAAGAATTAATCAAGTCATTTGCCTCTCAAAGAGAAAAGTTTAACCACTATATAAACCATCCACAAGAAGTTGAAGATGTTTTACAAGAGGGAGCCCTAAAAGCAAAAAAGGTGGCTGAGGCCACCTTAAAAAGAGTTAGAGAAAATCTAGGGTATAGTTCCTAAAGCTCAAATTTAATTCCTTGTGCCAATGGCAATGAGGTTCCCCAATTGATAGTATTGGTTTGTCTTCTCATATATATTTTCCAAGCATCTGAACCAGATTCTCTTCCGCCGCCAGTATCTTTTTCCCCACCAAATGCTCCGCCAATTTCAGCACCTGAAGTTCCAATATTAACATTTGCAATTCCGCAATCTGAACCTTGGTGAGACAAAAATGTTTCTTGTTCCCTCATATCGCTTGTCATGATTGCAGATGATAAACCCTGAGGGACATCATTCTGAATGGCTATTGCTTGATTAACATCTCCACTATACTTTATTAAATAGAGAATAGGAGCAAATGTCTCGTGTTGAACTATTTTAAAACTATTTTCTGCTTCAATAATTACTGGCTTTACATAGCAATTGCTTTCATAACCCAAGCCATTTAATTGACCACCTTCAACTACAATATTTCCACCTTCTTCTTTTGCGGCTTTAATAGCATCTAAATACATATCTACTGCGTCTTGGTCTATTAATGGTCCAACATGATTGGACTCATCTAATGGGTCTCCAATTCTTAGCTGCTTATAAGCGTTGACCAAAGCAGTTTTAACGTTTTGGTAAATATCTTCATGAATTATTAATCTTCTAGTAGAAGTACATCTTTGACCTGTAGTTCCTACCGCACCAAAAACAAGAGCTGGAATAACCATTTTAAGATCTGCATTAGGAGTTAAAATAACTGCATTATTCCCTCCTAATTCTAAAAGCGATTTGCCTAATCTTTTCCCAACAACTTCACCTACAGATTTACCCATCCTTGTAGATCCAGTGGCTGAAATTAACGGGATTCTCTTATCGGAAGACATAAGTTTTCCAATTGTTGCATCACCAATAACAATTGTACATATTCCGCCATGAAGTTTGTTTTTATCTAAAACTTCTGCTATTATTTTTTGGCAAGCTACGCCACATAAAGGAGCTTTTTCAGATGGTTTCCAAATACAAACATCTCCACATATCCAAGCCAAGGCAGTGTTCCAAGCCCAAACTGCAACTGGAAAGTTAAAGGCAGAAATGATTCCTACAATTCCCAAAGGATGGTATTGCTCGTACATTCTATGCAGGGGTCTTTCTGAGTGCATTGTTAGTCCATGTAATTGCCTTGACAAGCCAACAGCAAAATCACATATGTCAATCATCTCTTGAACTTCTCCTAGACCTTCCTGAAAAGACTTTCCCATTTCATAGGAAACCAATGCCCCTAGTGCTTCTTTTTTAGACCTTAACGCCTCGCCAAATTGTCTAACAATTTCCCCTCTTTGTGGTGCAGGCATCATTCTCCAATCAGAAAATGCATCTAGTCCTGCATTAATACAGTTTTGATAATCTTGTTCTGTTGCCGAGATAACACTGCCAATCTGCTTCCCGTCTACAGGAGAGTAAGAAATAATTGCATCTCCAGACGTTTTTAGCCAATCCCCACCTATAGCAGCTCCAGAATTTTCTGCTTCTATACCTAAAGAGCTTAATATTTTTTTAATGTCCATATGAATGATTTTTGTTAAGAAAAGTAAAAGTAATAAGTATTGTCTTCAAATGCATTACAACGTGTATTAATTTGAAGATGGCAATATAATTTCTACAACAGTTTCGATATTCTTTTTGCTGGACGCAATATAAATTTTACCATTATGGTGACCTTCGACAATTCTTTTAGCCAAAGACAATCCAAGTCCCCATCCTCTCTCTTTAGTAGTATATCCAGGTTGAAAAATTGTTTTTTGGATTGAAGAAGGAATTCCCTTTCCGTTGTCTTTAACTTTAATAACAATATTGTTTTGTTGTTTTTCAATATTCAAATAAATTTTACCCTCCCCTTGCATTGCGTCTGCAGCATTTTTTATAATATTTTCAATTACCCAACTAAATAATGGGGCATTTATTGAAGCATAAAGTGGCTTATTGTTTAATTCCATATTTAATTCTACATACTTAGGTATTCTTTTTTTCATGTAAGAAATGTAATTATTAAAGAAAATCACTAAATCAGTTTTAATAATTACAACGGACGACCCTATTTTAGAAAACCGCTCACTTACTACGGTCAATCTTTCAATATCTTTTTCCATTTCAGTAAGAGCTTCGGAATTTTCTAGACCGCTTTCTTTTAGTAATGTAATCCAGCCATACAAAGAGGATAAAGGAGTTCCTAACTGGTGTGCAGTTTCTTTTGCCATTCCAGCCCAAACTTGATTTTGCTCAGAACGTCTAAAGGAGCTAAAAGATAAGTAGGATACAAGTAAAAAAAGAGCAATTATAAGAATCGTAACAATTGGAAATAATTGTAACCAAAATAAGATATTGGAATTACTGAAATATATAACTCCACGGTGATCATTACCAAGATCTATTTCAACAGGAAGATTATCTTTATTCATAGTTTGAATAATTAAATCCATTTCTACTCTCCTCATTTCTGAATTTATCACATTTGAAGCAATTAAAGAGTCTCCACTTTGGCTCCAAAAAACTACTGGTAATTGAGCGATATTATTCATTATTTCTATAGAAAATGAATTAAGTAATGAGTCGCGTTGCGACTGAAGTTGAAAATACTTTGAAGAGTTGGAATAATATATTTTTTGAACTCTATTTTGGTAATAATTAAACTCAACAGGGGTGTTTTGAAATGCCCATTTTAAAGTAATTGAATCTGAAATATATTGTCGTTGATCTTTAGTGATTTTATCTAAGAAATCAATGTTTTTGTGCGATATATATAGGCCTTTTTTGTCTGTAAGTATAAGAGGAATATTATCGTTATTCTGGATGATCTCTAAGGCAAGTCCAAAATCATTTAAAGACTTTTGAAATTCTTTGGTTGCTCTAGCCCACAAATAAACATTATTTGTTTCGTTTTGTGACAACTCCTGAAAAGCAATATTGGTTAGTCTAACCAACTCTGCTTTCTTTTTAACTGCTTCACTCCAAAAATGGATTTTTTCTAACTCTGATTCTTTAACATTAGACACTAAAATAGAAGTCATTCCAAATATTACACCTATTATCAAAATACCAGCTAATAGTAATATTTTTTTCCAGCGTTGTTTTTTTGAATAAAGCTTCATCTACTAACAAATATAGTTCTAATTGATATTATAATTATAAATAACAATAAATTGAATTTAAGGGTGTTTTATCA
Organism: Bacteroidetes bacterium MED-G20; assembly: GCA_905181675.1. Taxonomy (GTDB): domain Bacteria; phylum Bacteroidota; class Bacteroidia; order Flavobacteriales_D; family Parvicellaceae; genus MED-G20. The sequence goes on along the minus strand of CAJIYZ010000067.1, from coordinate 28,348 downwards.
TGAACTTGGTTATTTTAGCTAAAGAATATTTATAATTATTAAATGGTGGTTTTAATCCAAAAGATTTTTCTTTTATTGATAGTATTTCTAGCAGTGATGAGCTGTGAAAACAACCCTGAAAAGCCTGAAAAGAAAGCTGAAAAGAAAGTTGAAAAATGGCTTGAAGCCGGAGTCTTTAACCCAGACAGTGCCTATAAATTCATTGAAAAACAAGTGGACTTTGGACCACGGGTCCCCAACACCTCTAACCACGTAAAATGTGGCAATTGGCTTTCAATTAAATTGGCTTCTTTGGGCTTTGAAGTTACCCAGCAAATTGGCGAGGTTACTGCCTTTAATGGCGCGAAACTACCTGTAAGAAATATTATTGGGAATTTCAATAAGGACTCTCCAAAAAAAATAATGCTGTGTGCGCACTGGGATACAAGACCTTTTGCAGACAGAGATACTCAAAATATTAACCTTCCTATAATCGGAGCTAATGATGGTGCAAGCGGCGTGGGTGTTTTACTTGAAATAGCAAGAATAATTCAAAAAGACAGCTTGAAAATTGGATTGGAAATTATTTTATTTGATGTAGAAGATTATGGCGCGCCAAATTATAACTCGAGTTTTTCAGATTTGCAATCTATGAACGATACTTGGTGTTTAGGATCTCAATATTGGGGCTATAACCTTCCAAAAGATTATCAAAAACCAATATTTGGCATGTTATTAGACATGGTGGGGGCAAAAAATGCTGTATTTCCAAAAGAAGAAATCTCTAGGATGTACGCTGGCTACCACCTTAATAAGGTTTGGAAACTAGGGCAATATCTAGGCTATGGAAGTTTCTTTAAAAACAAAATTGCTCCTCCTTTAACAGACGATCACACTTACATCAATGAGCTAACTCAAATCCCAACTTTGGATATAATACATTATGATTTAAGCCCCTTTACAAATAGATTTGATTTTGGTAAGTTTCACCATACTCACCAAGATAATATGGATATTATTGACCGAAAAACTTTAAAAGCTGTTGGGCAAACTGTTTTAACCTACTTATACAATAATTAAATGGAGAAAAAACTTTTTTTATTGGATGCATATGCTTTAATATATAGAGCTCATTTTGCATTCATTAATAATCCTAGAATAAACTCTAAGGGGTTGAACACTTCTGCGATATTCGGGTTCTGTAATAGCTTATTAGAAGTAATAAACAATCATGAACCTACCCATTTGGCAGTTGTTTTTGATCCTCCTGGGGGGTCTAATAGAGAGGAGATTTTCACAGATTACAAAGCAAATAGACAGGAGATGCCCGAAGATATAAGGAAATCAATTCCTTATATCTTTGAAATATTGAAAGCGATGAATATTCAAGTAGAAATGGTCTCTGGTTTTGAAGCAGATGATTTAATTGGGACACTATCTAAACAAGCCGAAAAAAAGGGATTTAAGGTATTCATGATGACCCCAGACAAAGATTTTGGACAATTGGTAAGTGAAAATATATTTATTTATAAGCCTGGAAGAAGTGGAAACCCAAGTGAAATACTTGGGCCTAAGGAAGTATGTGAGAAATTTGAAGTGGAACGCCCAGAACAAGTAATAGATATTTTAGGACTTTGGGGAGATGCTGTGGATAATATTCCCGGTATTCCCGGTATTGGAGAAAAAACTGCAAAAAAACTAATTGGCATTTATGGTAGTGTCGAAAATCTATTAGCTAACACAGGGGATTTAAAAGGGAAACAAAAAGAAAATGTGGAAAATTTCGCAGATCAAGGTTTGATTTCTAAACAACTAGCAACTATTATACTTGACTGTCCTGTGGAATTTATTGAGTCTAGTTATAAAAGAAAGAAAATTGATGAAAAGCCTTTAACAGATATTCTTAAAGAGCTAGAATTTAACCAATTAGGAAAAAGAATTCTTGGTAAGCCAATTTATCAAGAAAAGCAAATGGATTTATTTGCATCCAACGAAGGTGAACCAGAATCTTCCACAAATTTTCTGGATTTTAATTCTGTAAATCCAGACTACAAACTAATTAAGTCAAGAGAAGAACATTTAAATTTTGTAAACCATTTATCTTCTAAAGAGGCAGTAGCTTTTGACACTGAAACTACGTCCTTAGAGATCGATCAAGCAAAATTACTAGGTATTTCATTTTCTTACAGTAAAAATATTGCTTATTACTGTGATGTTTCAAATGATGAAACACTAGTAGAATTATACAAAGAATTTTTTAGATCGAAAACAATGAAAATTGCCCATAATTTAAAGTATGATTATGGAATTCTTTTTAAGTATGGAATTCAAATGAATGAAGTTTGTTTTGATACAATGATAGCTCATTACTTAATTGACCCCGAAAAGAGACATAACCTAGACCAGCTATCGAGAGCTATACTAAATTATGATCCAATTCCCATAGAATCTCTGATTGGCAGTAAAACAAAGCCATCAACAAAAATGGAAGATGTGGAACTTGGTGTTCTTAAAAATTACGCAGCAGAAGATGCAGATTTAACTTTTCAACTCTATTTAAACTTTAGTAAAGAATTAAAAACCCTTGGCTTAGAAGATCTCTTTTACAATATTGAAATCCCCCTTTTGAGGGTGCTTCACGACATGGAGAGGGAAGGAATTAAAATAAATACAGAATCTTTAAGCAATTTCTCCAAAGAGCTTAATATTAGCTTAACAGACTTGAAAAAATCTATTTTTCAACTTAGCGAAGCTGAATTTAATATTGACTCTCCAAAGCAACTTGGAGAAGTGATTTTTGGCAAATTAAATCTTGACGAAAAAGCAAAAAAAACCAAAACTGGACAGTATAAAACTGATGAGGCGACTCTTAATAAACTTAACGGAACACATCCTATAATAGCGGATATTTTAAACTACAGAACAAGAAAAAAACTACTTTCTACTTATGTAGATGCCCTTCCAAAATTAATTTCTCCAGTAACCAATAAAATTCACACGAATTATATGCAAGCTGTTACTTCTACTGGAAGGTTAAGTTCTAACAAGCCAAATCTTCAAAATATTCCCATTAGAACTGAACTTGGAAAAGAAATAAGAAAAGCATTTTGTTCCTCAGATAGTCAACATCTTTTACTTTGTGCAGATTATTCCCAAATTGAGCTAAGAATTATTGCAGGACTAAGCAAAGACGAATCTATGATCAATGCATTTACTATTGGAAGAGATATTCATACAGAAACTGCCTCAAAAATTTTCCATGTAAGTTTAGATGAAGTTTCAAGAGAAATGAGAAGCAAAGCTAAAATGGTAAATTTTGGAATTATTTATGGGATTTCTGCATTTGGACTGTCACAAAGACTCAGTATTAAAAGAACTGAAGCAAAGGAAATTATTGATAATTACTTTTTAGAATTTCCAAAAATAAAAGAGTACATGGACTCTACAATTTCATTTGCTAAAGAGAAGGGATATGTAGAAACTATTTTTAAAAGAAAACGTTTTTTGCCAAATATAAGTAGTGGCAATGCAACAATGAGAGGCTTTGATGAGAGAAATGCAATTAATGCCCCCATTCAGGGAAGTGCAGCAGATATTATAAAATTAGCAATGGTAAACATTCATAAAAAGATTTTGGCTGATAAAATGGAATCAAAGTTGCTACTTCAAGTTCACGATGAATTAGTCCTAGATATGGTAAGGGACGAGGAAAAAGAATTGAAAAAACTTGTTAAAATAGAAATGATGAATGCAGTTAAATTTAATGTTCCTTTAGAAGTTGAAATTGGCAGTGGTGAGAATTGGCTTATAGCACATTAAAAATTAGCTCTACTTTTTTTCTCTAAAGTTTAAAATTAGCTCTACCGTAGAATACATTATACCAATTAGTAATAACATTCCGTATAATATTTTATGTTCTAACTGGCCTTTAATAAGGACAGTGAAAGTGCCAATTACTATTATTTTAACTAATAAACTAGTATAGGTTAAAGCGTATGCGTAGGATTTAAAAGAGTTAAATAATTTACCTGTTATTTTTGAGAATAAAATCAGAAATAAAATACAACATATACCATAAGAAATTGAAAGCGATAACCCCATTTAATAATTTTAAAGGCGCGAATGTAATATTCTATTTCAAAGATTTAACATCTGATTAAAGGTATTTTTTTGAATGATAAAAAAAGATGATTATCAATACCCTTTTTAGAGTATTTTAAATGGGGATAAAAAATCATAATAAAGCTAAAACAACAAGTAAAATCAAAAAAAATAGCAGATTATTAAATTTTAACCTTAATTTTGAATTATAGATTTTTTTATGAGATATATATTCTTTTTCTCGTTTGCAATTTTTTGTCTGAATTTTAGCGCTCAGTGCAAAAGCTTTTCCAAGCAATGTAATAAGACTATTGGTGAGGAATATATGCATACTGGACAAGCTAGTGGTTCAGAATTATCACCTGGCGAAAAGTACCAGTTTTTAGCTACTTTTTATGAAAATCAAGATTACAGAATTTCAACATGTTCTGATTCAACTATGGGTAATTTACATCTAACTGTCAGGAATACTAGAAGACAACTTCTTTATGACAACCATAGTGATGGGAGTGTGTTTTTTGATTTTAAGGTGAGTGCAACTCAACAACTTATAATTTCTCTAATAGCAGCTGAAAATAATTTAACTGACACTATTAATGAACCTGTAGAATTAAAAGGATGTGTTTCGGCTGTAGTTGGCTTTAGATTTTAACAAAAACATTTCGTAAATTTGATTCAAATAAAATTAATATGAACATAATTTTCTTATTTATAAATAAATTTGGAGTTCCTGGAATTATATTAATTCTTGCAGTAGTTTTATTACTCTTTGGAGGTAAAAAAATTCCTGAACTTATGCGAGGATTAGGCAAAGGAATTAAAGAATTTAAAGATGGTACTAAAAGCGAAGAAGAATCTGACAATAAAGATTAAAAAAATTGAATATACCAGAGTCTTTAGCAGACATCCAGGAACTAATAATTAAAAAGGAAATTTCCTTAGTTCAAATTTGCCAAGAATATATTACACGAATAAAATCTTCTAAGAATAATGCCTTCATAGAAATTTTCGAAAAAGAGGCTTTATCAAAAGCTGAAGAAGTTCAAAAAAAAATAGCTAATAATGAATTTGGTCTTTTGGCTGGAATATTTGTAGGTCTTAAAGACAACATCTGCTACAAAGATCATTATTTAAGTGCATCTTCCAAGATGTTAAAAGGATTTAGATCCTTATTCTCTGCAACTGCTGTAGATAAAATCATTAATGAAGATGCAATTATTATAGGTAGACTTAATTGCGATGAATTTGCAATGGGAAGTTCTAACGAGAACAGTATTTATGGGGCGGTAAAAAACCCAATAGATGAAAGAAAAGTACCTGGTGGGTCTTCTGGAGGTTCGGCTGCTGCTGTCGCTGAAGGGCTTTGCAACATAGCTTTAGGTTCTGACACTGGAGGATCTATTAGGCAACCGGCTTCTTTTTGTGGTGTAATAGGGATGAAACCTACCTATGGGAGGATTTCCAGAAATGGATTAATCGCATATGGGTCTAGTTTTGATCAAATCGGTGTTTTTTCAAAAACAATTCAAGATGCAAATCTTCTAATTCATGTAATGAGTGGAAGTGATGAATTTGATAGTACTGTCTCATCTAGAGAACCAAGTAATAAAAAAATTGAACTCTCAAAGAAAAAATTCAATATTGGAATCCCGGATGAATACTTAAAATTTAAAGGCCTAGATCTAGAAATAAAAAATAAATTACTCTCTGTTATTGATGATTTAAAATTTAAAGGACATAAAGTAGAAATATTAAAGTTTCCATTTTTAAAATATCTCGTGCCAACTTATTATGTGCTAACTACAGCCGAAGCAAGTTCTAATTTAGCAAGATATGATGGCGCTCATTATGGGTACAGAACAAATAAGGCAGTAGACATAAACTCAACCTATGAAAATTCAAGATCTGAAGGGTTTGGAATAGAGGTTAAACGACGAATTATGCTAGGTAATTTTGTTCTTAGCTCTGGGTATTACGATGCATATTTTACGAAAGCTCAAAAAGTTCGAAGATTGATTAAAACCAAAACTGAAGAAATGCTAAAAAACAACGATGTTCTTATTCTTCCTACAGCTCCTTCTACAGCTTTTAGTATTGGGGAAATTAAAGATCCAATTAAAATGTATCTACAAGACATATTTACTGTTCATGCAAACATAACTGGTGTTCCTGCAATTTCTTTACCTATTGGCACCCATAGTAATAAACTTCCATTTGGAATTCAACTAATGGCTAAAAGGTTTCAGGAAAACACTCTTTTTGAAGTATCTAATTTACTAATGGAAGCACATTCAAAATGAAACATCTTTTAGATGAGGAATATGAGTACGATTTTAGTCTACTTGGTATTTGTTGCCATGAAAAAGACTATCGTCTTTGTTGGGCTGTAAACAGCTCCTTAGATTTAAACCTATCTAAATCTGGCAAGGATATTGAATTAATTTTCAACAAGAAATCTAAACCTGATGCAAGTTTTCCAATGTTTTCGTATATAAATAATGTCAATTCAAATGAATATTATTTAATTGGCAATAAATGCGAGCGCAACTGGTTGATACCTGAGAAGTCTCATATTGATTTTTTTTTAATGGTAAAATCTGATGAAAAAAAATCTTACGACTATTATTTAAAGAAACTTAGGAAAATTCCATTTATATTAACAGCACATTCTGTCGTAGTAGAACAATTAAAATCAAAAGAAAATCTAATTTTTTAAAATGAGTAAAAGAACAAAAATTGTAGCAACTGTTGGACCCTCAACATCAAGCGAAAAAGTATTAAAATCAATGATTAAGGAAGGGGTTAATGTCTTTAGAGTTAACTTTTCGCATGGTACTCACCAAGACCATATTGATGCAATTAAAAAAATCAGAACGGTTGATGAGCAGTTAGGTACCCATTCTGCAATTTTAGCTGATCTTCAGGGTCCAAAAATAAGAATAGGCGACATGCCCGAAGAAGGTCTTTTATTAGAAGATGGTCAAGAATTTATTTTAACTACTCTTGAAAAAAGAGATTTAAAAAAATCCGCTCAAATATTTATTGAAAGAATTCCTGAAGACGTAAAAAAAGGGGAAAAAGTACTTTTAGATGACGGAAAAATACATTTAGAGATTGTTGAAACCAATTTAATAGACACAGTAATTACTAAGGTAGTTGCAGGTGGTTTATTATTTTCTAAAAAAGGTCTCAATTTGCCCGATACAAATATTAATATTTCAAGTTTGACTGCAAAAGACAAAGCTGATTTGGTAGTAGCTTTAGAGCAAGAAGTAGACTGGATTGGATTTTCATTTGTACGATCAGCAAGGGAAGTTATAGAACTTAGACATTTAATTAATAGTCATAACGGAAATGCAAAGATAATTGCGAAAATTGAAAAACCAGAAGCAGTAAATGACCTTCATGGGATATTGGTAGAGACAGATGCAGTGATGGTTGCAAGGGGAGATTTGGGAGTGGAAATTCCTCTTGAATCAGTTCCTTTAATTCAAAAAAAGATTGTTTCCATGGCGCAAGACTTGGCAAAACCAGTTATTATCGCGACCCAAATGATGGAAAGTATGATGGACAATATTACACCTAATAGGGCTGAAGTTAACGATGTTGCAAATGCAGTTATGGATGGAGCAGATGCTGTCATGCTTAGCGGAGAAACATCTGTTGGAAAACATCCGATTGAGGTTATTAAAATAATGTCTAGAATTATAAACGAAGTAGAAAATAATTTTGACAATATTTATGTTAAAGAAACTCTTCCTAAAAAGAATAACGAACGATTTATCACAGATTCTATATGTTTTAATGTCTGCAGATTAGCTCAGAGAGTTGAAGCAAAAGCTATTATCACAATGACACATTCTGGATATACTGCTTACAAGATTTCTAGTCAGAGACCAAAATCTGAAATATTTGTATTTTCCAGTAATAAAAAACTACTTAGCACATTGTCTCTAGTTTGGGGAGTTAGCTCTTTTTATTATAATAAAACAATTAGTACAGACCATACAATTGCAGATATAAAACACCTACTAAAAACACAAGGGCATGCAGAAAGTGGAGATTTAATTATAAATACTGCCAGTATACCGTTAGGTGAAAATGGGAAAACAAATATGTTAAAACTAAGCTATATAGATTAAGTCATGATCAATATTAATTTACTTAAAGAAATATGTGAAACAGCCGGGGCTCCTGGATTTGAAAATAGAGTTAGAAATTTAGTTTTAAAAGAAATAAAAAATCATGTTGACAATATAGAAATTGACAATATGGGAAATGTTATTGCTTTAAAAAAAGGAGCTAACTCATCGAAATCAGTAATGATTGGAGCTCATATGGATGAAATTGGGTTTATTATAACCCATATTGATAAAAAAGGCTTTTTAAAGTTTCATCCTCTTGGGGGTTTTGATCCAAAAACCTTAACATCTCAGAGAGTAATAGTACATGGTAAAAAAGATGTTATTGGGGTTATGGGGTCGAAACCTGTTCATGTAATGACAGCTGAAGAAAAAAATAGAGTTCCAAAAATTAATGACTACTACATAGATCTAGGACTAGAGCTAAAAGAAGTGGAAAAAATAATTTCTGTTGGTGATTCTGTTACAAGAGAAAGAGCTCTTATTGAGATGGGAGATTGTATAAACTGTAAAAGTTTAGACAATAGAATTGCTGTTTTTATCCTTATTGAAACTTTAAAAAAATTAGAAAAACCCGATTATGATATTTATGCAGTTTTTACAGTTCAAGAAGAAGTAGGTATTAGAGGTGCGCAAGTTGCTACTCAAAAAATAAAACCAGATTTTGGATTTGGGTTAGATACTACTATTGCCTATGATGTGCCTGGGGCAGCAGAACATGAGAAAATTACTTCTTTGGGAAGTGGTGTAGGAATTAAAATTATGGATGCGAGTACAATTTGCGATACTAGAATGGTGAAATTCATGAGGAAAATAGCAACTGAAAATAAAATTTCTTGGCAAAATGAAATACTTACTGCAGGTGGAACTGATACAGCAAGTATTCAAAGAATGACTCCTGGCGGATCTATTGCTGGAGCATTTTCAATTCCTACAAGACATATTCATCAGGTTATAGAAATGGTGCACAAGAAAGATGTTGAAAGCTGTATAGAGCTATTAAAATGTTGTCTATTATCTATGGATAAAAACGATTGGGAACACAAGGACGAGTTCTAGAAAGTTTCGGAACTAAATTGCTTAAGAAATCTCCAATCATTTTCAGAATACAGTCTTAAGTCGTTGACTTGGTAAATCAATTGTGCAATTCGTTCAACTCCCATTCCAAATGCATATCCACTGTAAATCTCTGAATCAATATTACAATTTTCTAAAACATTAGGATCTACCATGCCGCATCCCATTATTTCCAGCCAGCCTGAATATTTACAGACATTACATCCCTTTTCATTGCATATAGTACAGGAAACATCCACTTCTGCAGAAGGTTCAGTAAATGGGAAATAAGACGGTCTAAGTCTAATTTTTGCATCATTGCCAAACATAGATTTGGTAAAATACAACAGGGTTTTTTTCATGTCAGCAAAAGAAACATCTTTATCAATATAAAGGCCTTCAATCTGATGGAAAAAACAATGTGCTCTTGCTGAAATTGCTTCATTCCTATAAACTCTTCCTGGTGAAATTGTTCTTATAGGAGGTTGGTTATTTTCCATAACTCTAACTTGAACTGAGGAGGTGTGGGTTCTTAAAGCTATCTCATCTTTAATAAAAAAAGTGTCTTGCATGTCTCTTGCAGGATGTTCTTTTGGAAAGTTAAGGGCTGTGAAATTATGCCAATCGTCTTCCACTTCAGGACCTTCAGAAATTGAAAACCCTATTTGAGAGAAAATATTGATGACTCTATCTCTAATTAAGGTAATTGGATGCCTTGAACCAAAATCCATCGGCTGTCCTGGGATCGTATAATCTATAGTTGAACTAGAGTTATTTGAGCTAGTAGACACCTTGTTTTTTAAAGCATTTATCTTCTCTAAACATTTACTTTTTAATATGTTTAGCTGTTTTCCAAATTCTTTTTTTTGATCTAAAGGAACTTCCTTAAAAGCACTAAACAATAAAGTTACTTTACCTTTCTTTCCTAAATATGCAATTCTAAATTGCTCTATTTCTTCAGTAGAAATGCTTTGAAAATTTTCAACTTCTACATTAATCTTATCAATGTCTTCAAACATATTATTTAATAATTCTAGCCGCTAAAATTGTAACTGCGGATATTGGCTTATCGCCTTTGGCCGTCTTAACAGAACAAATTTTATCGACTATTTCTATTCCTTTGATAACTTCTCCAAAAACTGTATAACCATTGTCTAAAAAAGGAGTTCCACCAATTTCCTGATAGAGCTTTTTGGCAGTATCTGAAAAATGAAATTCATTTTCTGTACTTTGATAATGCTTTTCTTTTTGATTAATTCTACTCTCCATTTGGGTGAGTTGGGTTAAAGAAAGTTTTCGCCCTTGAACAATGTAAAATTGGCTTCCACTAGATTTTTTCTCGGGATTTACGTTATCTCCCATCCTGGCTGCAGCCAAGGCTCCTTTCTTATGAAAGAAATTTGGATTAATTTCTGCAGGAATTGTTTCTCCTTCGCTATTTTGACCCAATTGCCCTTTAAAGTCATCTTTCTTAGAATTTGGATCTCCTGCTTGAGCCATAAAACCCTTAATAACTCTATGGAATTTCACCCCGTCATAAAAGTTATTTTCTACTAAATTAATAAAATTATCCCTGTGCAATGGAGTTTCATTGTAAAGCTTTATCGTAAGTAAACCCTCAGATGTTGTCATTTCAATCCTGGTTTCCATAGGAGATGAAATTTTTGGTTTAAATACGGAACAACTAATAAAAAGCAAAACTGCCATTCCAAAAAATATATTTCTTAAAGCTCTAAACATTTAAATCCTGTATTTTTTCTATATTGCAAAGTAAGACAATAGTATATATTAATCTAAAATATTTGAAAAATATCTTTTTGAAAAATGAAATTTTTATGTCTCAAATTCCAGATGAATAAATGAATTTGTTCAAAACATATTCTAGGGGATTAATAATTTCAAGCATATTAATATGTTTTTCTAGTTTAAATTCTTGCTACAAGCCCGATCAAACTATTGCTATCATTAGAGTTCTGGACAACAATACAAATGAACCTGTTGAAAATATTAGCGTTCGTCTATTTTTTGATAATTCAAATGGAGGAAATACTCCCCTTTATGATATTGTTAAAAAAACCTTGTCTAACGGGGCTGCTTCTTTCGATTTTAGCGATGGATATAAGGATGGTCAAGGCGGATTTGCAGTTCTTGATATTGAGATTGATGGTGTTTTTATGGGCGTTATAAATATTGTAGAAATGTCTACTACAGAAAAAGTAATTTATATTCAGTAATCGTTTTGGGTTGAATAAAAAAAAACTGTACTTACATGTCTTATTTACTTTATTAATAATAATTTTTAAAAGCTATCAAATAATATTTGTAAAAGGGTTTTTTGGAAGTTTAAGCTGGAATATATTTATAGAATCTCTTGAGCTTATTTCCATTTATTGGATTGGTATTGGACTTACTCACCTATTAAAAACAGAGTTTTTAAGCAAAAAATAAAACTCCTACTCTAAAAGAGTTCCCATTTTATAATTTGTAAGTTAATATATCCTATTTTTATATATAATATCACTATGGAAATACCAAATATACTTGTTAAAATAGAAAACAGTATTGCTCTATTTACTTTGAACAGGCCTACTCAATTAAATGCACTGAATAACAAGCTGATTGACAATCTAAATCTGCAGCTAGAGAAAATAAAAAATGATAAAAATGTAAAATCAGTTATTATTACTGGATCTGGGGAAAAAGCTTTTGTAGCTGGAGCCGACATAAAAGAATTTGCTCAATTCAGTAAAGAAGAAGGGAAGAATCTTGCAAAAGATGGTCAAAATAAATTATTTGATTTCATTGAGAATTTTCCAAAGCCAATAATTGCAGCAATTAATGGCTTTGCTTTAGGGGGGGGTCTAGAACTCGCAATGTCTTGTCATATTAGACTAGCATCTAATAATGCTAAAATGGGGTTGCCTGAAGTTAGTTTAGGAGTTATTCCAGGCTATGGAGGTACTCAAAGACTTGCTCAATTAGTGGGGAAAGGGAAAGCTTTTGAGATGATTACTACTGGAAGAATGATTGATGCAAATGAGGCTCTAAATTACAGATTGGTTAATAATGTAGTTGAAGCAAATAATTTAATTCCAAAATGTGAAGAAATGGCTCTTCAAATTGCTAAAAACTCACCAAATGCAATATCTGCTGCTATTAAATCGATAAATGCAGGATTTAATTCAAGCATAGATGGATTTGAGGTTGAAATAGATTCTTTTGGCAGCTGTTTTGAAACTGAAGATTTTTTTGAAGGAACCAACGCATTCTTAGAAAAGAGAAAACCTAATTTTTAGAATTGAGTTCTATTAAAAAATTAATTAATCAAACAGCAATTTACGGCACAAGCAGTATTATTGGGAGATTTTTAAACTTTTTATTAACTCCTTTATATGCTCTTCAATTTTCCAATGAGCAGTACGGAATAATTACAGAAATGTATGCCTATGTAGCATTTTTGGTAGTTTTTCTTACTTACGGAATGGAGACTGCATTTTTTAGATTTTCAACAACAAATAAAGATGGAAAGCTAAATATATATTCCAATACTTTATATTCTTTAGTTACCACCTCAGCGATTTTTGTAGGTGTAGCTATTATATTCTCCCAAAATATCGCAGATTGGCTTAAGTATCCCAACCATAAAGAATATATTATTTGGTTTAGCTTAATTGTAAGTTTAGATGCTATTTCATCCATACCGCTGGCTAAATTAAGACTTCAAGAAAGAGCAAAGAAGTTTGCCCTTGTCAACCTTCTTAATGTTGGGGTAAATATTTTTCTAAACTTATTTTTTCTTATCTATTGTAAAGAAGCATATGAAAGCGGAAATAATAACTGGATTACCGAAAATCTATACAATCCTGAAATTGGCGTTGGTTATGTATTCATTTCTAATCTTATTTCCAGTATAATAAAGTTTGGAGTTTTAATTCCAATAATGAATTTTAAAGGGACTTTTGACTTTACCATTCTCAAACAAATGATTAGCTATGCGGGGCCAATGCTTTTAGTTGGGCTAGCCTATGTTGTCAATGAAACGTTGGATAGGGCAATGCTTAAGTCTATTCTGTTCAATCAATATTTAGAAAATGGAGATGCGAAAAACAGCTCTCAAGCATTGTCTATGGCGCTTTCCCAAAACGGGATTTATGGAGCTAATTACAAAATAACAATGATAGTTAGTATGTTTATTCAAGCATTTAGATATGCATCTGAACCATTCTTTTTCAAAAATGAATCTAGCAAAAACTCAAAGGAAACATTGGCTAAAGTCATGAATTATTTTGTCATTGTTCTTGTTTTCACTTTTTTAGTGATGACTCTATTTTTACACCTATTTAAGTACTTTATTCCAAACCCTATATTTTGGAGTGGACTTAAAGTAGTTCCTATATTACTAGGCGCCAATATTTGTTTGGGTATTTACACAAGCTTATCGATTTGGTACAAACTATCTGAAAAAACAATTTATGGTGCAATTATTTCAATTATTGGTGTTTTAATTACCCTTATAATTAACTTTATATTCATCCCTAAATATGGATATGAAGCATCTGCTTATGCAACTTTATTTTGTTATGGCTCTATGATGATAATTAGCTATTGTTTCGGCCAATACCACTACAAAGTCCCCTATAACTTAAAGAAAATAGTGTTTTATTTTATTGCTGGAGGGTTAATTTATTGGCTGAGTATAGACTTTAATATTTCTATTAATTACACTATTGAACAATATGGATTTCATGCCTTTCTTTTGGCATGCTACATAGTTTTAGTATATTTTGTAGAAAGACCCAGAAAATTGATAAATTGAAAAAAAAGTTGGTAATGGTTTCTATAAAAATTGTAAATAGTTCTAATAACAAAACCCCTAGTTTAGCTACTTCTGGAGCAGCTGGTGCGGATATAAGAGCTTACATTGAAAATAAAATAATATTAAAACCGATGGAAAGGAGATTGGTTTCTACTGGTCTTAAAATGGAAATTCCGTTTGGATACGAAGTGCAAATAAGACCTAGAAGCGGTCTTGCTTATAAAAATGGAATTACAGTAATCAATAGTCCTGGTACTATTGATTCTGATTATAGGGGGGAAATCGGAATTCTTTTGATAAATCTATCTAACGAAGATTTTGAAATTAATAGCGGAGATAGAATAGCTCAAATGGTTTTATCTAAGTACGAAATACCAAATTTTATTGAAACAACAGAGATTTCTATTAGTCAAAGAGGGGAAGAAGGATTTGGAAGCACAGGTAAAAAATAACTTTTCTATAAAATTGATGATTAAAAACTTAAAAATTATCTATGTTTTTTTAGTGTTGTTTTTTGCTCAACAAGCAATTGCTCAACAGAATAATATGTTGGATGATAGATCTTTTATAAAATGTCTTATTGAGGCAACTGGTTCAAAAGTTAGTGGCGATCTATATTCGGCAGATTCCTTATACAAAAAATGTCTTGAACTAAATCCAAAAAGCGGAGTTGTTAATTTTGAGCTTTCTGGAATTTATTTAAATCTAAATCAACCCAAAAAAGCGCTAGAATATGCAAATATTGCAGTTGCAATATCCCCAGATAATGAATGGTATCTAGCCAATTTAGCATTGATGTATAAAGAAAATGAAAATCATAAGAAAAGTGCTGCTGTTTTTTCAAAATTAATTGAAATAAAACCAGAGAAAACACCCTACTTATTTTCATTTACTGAAGAACTTTTAAACGATAGTAAGTACAAAAAAGCACTTAAAGCTCTTGACAAAATAGAAGAAAAAATTGGCATCAGTGATGATTTATCTATACAAAAACACCAAATCTATATTTACCTAAAAGATAAAAAAAATGCAACTAGGGAACTTGAAAAATTAGTTGCTTTTAACCCTGAGAACATAAGGGGCTTAGGGTTATTGGCAGAGTACTATCAGAATATTAATAAGACATCGGAATCAAAGTCTATTTTGGATAAAATGATGCTTATTGATTCTTCAAACGGATTAGTTAGACTTTCGTTGTTTCAATATTTCTATAAAAATAGAGAATCTTTAAAGGCTTATAATGAACTTCTTAATGTAATGAACTCTTTAGAAGTTGAAAATAATTTGAAAAAACAAATGCTGCTTCAAATTTCTTACGATGATAAAAGCCCTTATAATATTGATCAGATATGTGAGCTTGCAGAAAGTTTTCTAAAAGCAGACTTTAAGAACAGCGAGGTTTTACTTCTTCTAGGGAATTTAAAGATGCATCAAAGAAAAGAAGATACTGCTTGCTTCTATATTAGAGAATCTTTAAAAATTAACCCTCTTCCATTTGAAGCTTGGACTCAACTAATTTCTTCAACTCTTTCGAGAAAAAAGTTAGGAGTTACTGTTCGAGATAGTAAAAATGCATTAGAAAGTCACCCAAATCAACCATTTCTTTATCTAGCTTTAGGAATAGCCTTAAACCAAGAAAAAAACTTTGACAGCGCTGTTGAATTCCTAAAAAAAGGAAAAAAATTAGTTTTTAATGACTCTTTTCTAGAAAGTGATTTTACTCAACAAATTGGCGACGCCTATTATGGGTTAAAAAAATTCAAAATAGCATTTGATTATTACGAAATGTCTTTAGCTTTAAATCCTGAAAATATTAACCTTTTGAATAATTACAGCTATTATTTAGCACTAGAAAAAGTCAATCTCGAAAGAGCAAAAGAATTAATATTAAAAGTAATAGAAAAGTTTCCAAATAATTCCACATATACTGACACCTATGGATGGGTGATGTTTCAAAGAGGAGAATATGAAGAAGCTGAAAAAATTTTATTTAAAGCTGTTATAAGTAGCAGTGAAAAGTCTGGGGAGATATTAGAACATTATGGAGATGTTCTTTTTAAATTAGGGATGAAGAAAAAAGCTGTTACTTTTTGGGAAAAAGCAGAAGTAAATGGAGAGTATTCAAAGGAGTTAATTCAAAAAATAAATGAGAATAAATTTATTGAATAAAATTTTAGTAAGCATTTTCACTTTGGTTATTTCTGTTTCTTGTAGTATGATCAAGAATGTAGAAGAAGGTAAAGTCGTGAAAGTGCTTCATGAAAAAAAACTTTTAGATTCAATAAAAAAATATGAGTTAGATATTGAATGGTTAAAAGCAAGGGGGGATGCTTTAATTACTATTAATAATGAGGATCCGCAAGAATTAGATATAAATATTAGATCTAAAGCCGACAGTTTAATTTGGCTCAATATTTCTAAGTTTAAAAAGAGAATCTACAGAGGAGAGTTTAAAAAAGATTCCGTCAAAATGATTATTGAATATCCAGAGAAATTGTATTTCAAGGGATCCTTTTTAGGTCTTGAGGATGATTTAAATTTGTCAATCTCATATCCCCTAATTGAAGATTTACTAATGGGTAGGTCTTATCTAAAGCATTTAGAAGGTAAATTTATTCTTCAAGTAAAAAATAATGAGTACCAATTACTTTCTCATAGAAAGAGAAAAACTAAAAGAATCACCAATAACAAAACTAAAAAAGTAGCCGATTATATTTATCAATCATGGATTGATCCATTTACCTTTAAGTGCAATAGAATAAATATACTTTTTCCGTCTAATCATTCTGAAATTAACATCACTTATAAAAACTGGAGAAAAATAAATAATCAATACTTCCCTATGGATATTGAGTTTATAATTAGAAATTCAGAAGTGGCATATAATATTTTAATAAATTATAAAAATATCAAATTTGACGTGCCTCAAAAATTCCCTTTCAATAGTATTGACAATAAATACCAATCTGTAAATTTTAATGATTAGAGGATTAAAACATATTTTAATACTTGGGGCGTTGTTGCTTCCTTGTTTATTCTTCGGTCAAAAGAAAAGTGATTTACTCAAAAGACAAGAAAAAAATTTATTGCAGAAAATTGAGCATACAAAAGAACTAATTAGCCAAACCAGAGCAACAAAAAAACTTACACTTAGTGAAATAAATATTGTCAATAAGCAAATTCAATACAGGCAAAAATTAATAGATAATTACAGTTTTCAGCTTAGGAAAATGGATGAGAAAATAAAAGAAATTAATAGACAGATAAGTTCTTTAACCAATACAAATAAAATATTAAAGGAAGAATACAGAAAAATGATTCTTTATGCTTTTAAGAATAGAGATCCTAATTATAAATTTTTATATATAATTTCTTCTTCTACTTTCTCTGAAGCTTTTCACAGAATGAAATATATACAGTATTATAAGGATTATCGTTTAAAACAAATCGATCGAATTAAAAAAACACAAATTGAACTTGAAATTAAAAAAAGTGAATACTTCGAAGAAATTAAAAGAAAAAAATTCTTGTTAGAGAATAAAAAGCAGGAAAAAATTGATTACCAAAATGATAAGAATATCCAAGTAATATCGTTGGAAAAAATTAAAAGTAATGAGCAGACTCTAGCTGACGATTTAGAAAAAAACAATTTAAAAAGAAAAGAGATCGCAAAAGCTGTCAAGAAAGCAATTGAGGATGAGATAAGAGCCTTAGAGAAGTTGAAAAAATCAAAGTTTGATTCTACACCAGAAGGAAAGGCGCTTTCTAAAGATTTCAACAATAATAAGGGAAGGTTAATTTGGCCCGTTGAAAAAGGGGAAATTACAAGTAGATATGGAAAGCATCAACACCATTTAGTAAGTACGGCAATAGTTGATAATAACGGGATTGATATTACTACATCTAAAAATGCAGATGTTCGTGCTGTTTTTGGTGGAAAAGTCACAAGTGTTCTTATAATTCCAGGGGCAGGAAGAGTGGTAATGGTAAGCCATGGAGAATACAGAACGGTATACGCTAATTTACAAGAAGTTTATGTGAAAAAAGGAGACCTCATTAAAACTAAAGATAAAGTTGGTAAACTTCTTGCTAAAGAATCTGGCATTTCAGAAGCTCATTTTGAAATTTGGAGAATTTTAGCCGAAGGATTAAATACCGTCAACCCTTCTATCTGGCTGGCAAAATAATTATCCAATCTCAATTAAAACATCTAGACCTTCAAAGGGGTTATTTCCCTTGGGTTTGTTTTTCAAAACAACTTGAACGTATCCAAATTTATTAATCATTTTTTGAACTACTTTATTTATAGAATTGTTTAAATATCCAAGTTTGAACCCTCTATAAAATATTGCCAAAGAATTCTCTTCCCAAAATCTACTTTTATCAGATTCAATGGTGAGTAAATCATTAATTTTAATAGAGTCTTTAACATAAATATAATCATGCCTTGTAAGTTCTACTAAATGTGTCATTATCCCCATCTTAGGAAGTATGACTTCTATGTTTTTAGAAATTGCTAATGTTTTCATTTTATGCAGTTTTTAATTGAAATAAATGTTGGTTAAGAAATGTTTCGTTGGTAGAAAAAATTAAATCCTTACCTAGATGGTTTTTTGGGGCAATTTCACATACTTGGTCGCTATTCCCAGTCAATCTACTCCACAAATAATTAGTGTTTTGGAAGCCAATTGTTTTTTCACATAAATGGCTAAACCTTACAAGGTCTAAAGGAATTGAAGTATAATAGTTTTTGTCATCTATTTTAACTGCTCCATCAAGCAATATAGCAGTATCATTTTTCTCGTAAATAATATAATTTACTTGGAAGGTGATTTCGGAGGTTTTCTTTGTTGTCATATTTAAATTTTTAATACACAACAAAGATGGGAAACAACTACGTAATCATATTACGTACATAAAAACTAGTATTTCACACTTAAAGATTCATTGATCTTTATTTTTTTAGAAATCCCCAAGGCTTTGACCTTAAGAGATCCATCAACAAGAAGTATAACTTCATTTCCAGTTATATAATTGAAAAAACCTGAAACTACTGGTATAATACTTTTAATTTCTGCAGAAAAAGATAAGTTAAGATTTGAAATACTATTTTTTTTTAAAATGTAGGAATCTGGAATTTCTAAAACTCCTAAATCATCTTTACCAAGAATTCCTTTAACGTTACCAGACTTTAATACTATGTTATATGGGTTTGGATTAAAAAGGCTTAATTCAATACAAATAGGATTACAACCATTTTCTTCTGAAAATGAATAGTCTTCTAATCCCTTGAATTCAATTGGTTTGTATATAGAACAAGAAAATAGAAAACTTAATAAAATGATTGTAAAGCCTCTCATCTATTTATGCCATTAAAGCTGAATAATTTTTGTAAAAATGTGGAATTGTTTCAATTCCCTTATAAAAATTAAATAATCCAAAGTGTTCGTTTGGAGAATGGATCACATCAGAGTCTAATCCAAATCCAAGGAGTATTGTTTTCAATCCTAAAACTTCTTCAAACATAGGAACAATAGGAATACTTCCGCCGCTTCTAACAGGGATAGGAGTTTTTCCAAAAGTTGTTTCCATTGCTTTTTTCGCAGCTAAATATGCCGGAAAGTCTGTTGGGATAACTACTCCTTCTCCCCCGTGATGTGGAGTAACTTTAACTTTTACATATTCAGGAGCAATTTTTTTAAAATGGTTTTCAAATAGAGAAGTGATTTTTTGTGAACTTTGATTAGGAACTAATCTCATAGATATTTTAGCGTGAGCTTTTGAGGGCAATACAGTTTTAGCACCTTGTCCAACATAACCTCCCCATATACCATTTACATCTAAAGTTGGTCTTATGGAGTTTCTTTCGTTGGTTGTGAACCCAGCTTCTCCGTATACATTCTCAATAGAAAGGTCTAACATATATTCAGACAAGTTAAAAGGAGCTTTGGCCATTTCCTTTCTGTCTAAATCACTTACCTCAACTACATCACTATAAAATCCAGGAATATTAATCGTCCCATTTTCATTATGTAAAGAGGCAATCATTTTAGATAAAATATTAATTGGATTTCCTACAGCTCCTCCATAAAGTCCAGAATGAAGGTCTCTGTTTGGGCCAGTAACCTCTACCTCAACATAACTTAATCCTCTGAGTCCAACACAGATAGATGGTGTAGTGTTGTTTATAATACCTGTATCTGAAACCAAGACTACATCCGCTTTTAGAAGCTCCACATTTGAACGAACAAACTTTTCTAAGTTAGAAGACCCCACCTCTTCTTCTCCCTCAAACATAAACTTAACATTACAAGAAAGCTCATTGGATTTATACATCGCTTCGAATGCTTTTAAATGCATAAACATCTGTCCCTTATCGTCACAGGCTCCTCTTGCAAAAACTGCTCCTTCTGGGTGGATCTTTGTTTTTTTAACCACTGGATCGAAAGGGTCTGAATCCCACAATTCATAAGGATCGGCAGGTTGAACATCGTAATGACCATAAACTAAAATTGTTGGAAGACTAGTATCAAAAATTTTGTCAGCGTAAACAATTGGATGGCCTGCAGTTGGGAAAACCTCTACATTATCAGCTCCTATTTGATGGAGATTTTCTTCAAGGAAACTAGCTGCTTTTAGCACATCATCCTTAAATTTAATATCCGCGCTAACAGATGGGATTTTTATAAATTCGAAAAGTTCAGTTAGGAATTTAGCTTTGTTGTTGTTAATGTAATCTTGTACCATAATTATTTGTTTTTAGCCGATTGAATTAATACATCTGCTTCCTGATTGGCTTTTTCTAATAATAAATCAGCTTTGTTGTTTCCTTCAGATTTAACTTTATTTGCTTTCTCTATTGCATTCTGCAGTTCTAAATCTGCCACTTTGGTTAATCTAATTTCTAACTTTTCTGCCTCATTATCGGCAGATTTTATAATTTTTTCTGCGGTTTTTTTTGCAGCTATTTTTGAAATTGGGGAATTTGCCTTCGATTCAATTATTTTAGATTGGTCTATTGCATCTTTCTTTAATTTTGATAGCTGCTTATTAATAGCAACTTTTGCATTTCTGTTTTGCTTTTTTGATTCATCTATAATTTTGACAGCAATAATTTCAGACTCTTTTCTTAATAAATCAGCCTTGTTTTTTGCCAATTCAATTATTTGATCTGCTTTTATTTGTGCCTTTTCTAAAGCTTCGTTTTGTAAATCCTCAACTGTCTCTTTAACTGTTAAAATTAAATTCTCTTTTAATTCCATTTTATTAAGTTTTATATTTGTTTGATAAGTTGGTAAAAGTGCTGTTCCCTTTATTTTAATTGAAAGCGGAACATTGTTGTTTTCAGGACCCCCTTTAGGCATTAAATCTCTTAATCCGGTGGCTAGATTATTATTAATTAATGAAATTGGAATTTCAGATTCTATTGTATAATCAATTTCTTGACTAATTGATGTTGAACCATAAATAGTTGCTTCGAAATCCTTAAATCTTAATGGAGTTTTATCAATGCTATACTTGCCATTTTTAAGATGAAATGATAAATTTAGATTTTCAATTTTATTATTCTTTTTAAGAATCGGTTCATTCAATTTATCCAATTTTCTTAAAGCTGGGTGGTCCAATAGCTTAATATTTTTAGATTTCAGAGTTCCATCCACTGAAACTTGACTATAAACTGGAAGATAATTCTCATCTAATATTAAATCCATATTAAGAGTAGAAGAAAAATCTCCTTCTAAATATTCAACTACAGGAGCATACTTTTTTACACTGTTAAAGTATAAATAAGCTTCATCAAAAGAAATATCTAACACCTCCATGTCCATTGTCATACGAGCTTGTTTTTTAGAAATAGATTTATAATTTCCATTCATTTTAAATGAACCATCAAAAAAATTCATCCTAATATTATTAAAGTTTAGTAATCCATTTTTAACTGTCATTATTCCATTACTATTTCTAAGGATTAAACTATCATAAATCAATTTATTTATAGAACTTGAAAAAGTAAAATAAATATTTTCTGGGATTTCAAATACCTCATTAATTGCATCAAAATCCATTGTGGAATCCGTAGAAACATTATCTGTCATTTCAGATGAAGAATCTACGTATAATTGGTCTATATCAACCAATGAACTAATCATATTAAAACTACCTTCTAGAGTATCGTCTTTCAAAGCAAATGGTATATAATTAGTTAATTCTCCGTTCATTGAAAAATCACTATTACCAACCAACAATGACAATTCTTTAAGTAACAGTTTATGAGGGTAGAATTCAAAAGCAAGTTTTTTTAAATTAATATCATAGGCTAAATCTAAAGAGTTGTATTTTAATTTTAATATGTTAAGTTGCCCGGAAGCATCAAATTCATCATATCTTTTTTCTTCTAGTGTGGATAAATTACCGTCTATTTTAATATTAGAGGAAACCATCCCAGAAACTTCTTGACCGTTGATAGGAATTACTTTTGAAACATCCATTAAGTCCAACTCAGCACTTACAGTACTATTTAAATAGGGGTCACTTATTAATTTAGTTGCATGTAGCTGAGAGGAGAATGTGGAATTCAAAAACTCAAGGCTAAAATTATCCAGCTTAAATTTTAATAAATCAAGATTGTTTCCTCCCGGAAAATCAACATTTAACTCTATGTTAATATTATCAACTGGATCAGATAATTCTGGATATTTAAAATAGCCATTATTTACTAAAAGTTCCATCTCTATTTTCGGCATCAAACTATCACTATAAACTCCATTGATATTGCCATTAAACTTAAAGTCTCCATTTGTCTTGATGGAGTTAAATTCTTGCTTATAGACTCCAGGCACAACACTAAATAGACTTTTAAAGCTTTGGTCTAAAGTGGAAACAGACAAATCCATAAGATAATCCTGCTCTCTCATTATAAATTCTCCTTTAGTATTAATTTTAAATTGATTGATATTGAATAAACTCTCTGTAATTACCAATTTAATATCCTGTTTAATAAATTCTACTTCACCATTAAAAACTATATCAATTTTACTTTTTTCAAAATAATTTATACCATCATACCTTAAATCAAAAGAACTTGCATTTGTTGCTGTCTCCAAGCGGTATTTATCCCCTATCATTGTGAAACTACCAATATGATTAAGCTCATTTAATTGTAGTTTGGTGACATATAATGCATCGTCATATACTATGGTTGCATTACGAATTTCGTAGTTACTTATTTTAAATTCTAAGGGAGAAGATTCAATCTTTTCAGAACTATTTTTTGGAACAGTATCTAAAGAATTGTAAATGTCATAGTTTGCCAAACCATCCGAAAAAACCTTTATATGTATTTTTGGTTCTATTAGTAAAATTGATTTTACTTCATAATCACCATCAAATACTATTTTCCACAAATCAAGATTAAGAGTCAACTGATTTAGCTCTACAAGTTTTAAGTTTTCAAATGTGTCTTTGCCAGAAATCGTTAGGTTATTAATTTCTAATGTCATTGATGGGAAAGTTGAAAGCAAACTAAGGTCAATCTTCTCAAAGTTTAATTCTGCATTCAAATTCTCATTACTTTGATCTTTAATTAATTTAATAATATCGTCTTTGTAAATAACTGGCACAATTGCAAGAATGGCAACTATCAGAATCAATAATGTAGAGATGGCCCTTATTAGATATTTAAATTTGAATTTTGACCTTTTAGGCATATGAATGATTTATGGAGGTGAAAATAGACAAATCTTACCATATCAATATGAATTTATCAACTTTTTATAATAACTAAAATCTATATTTTTTATATATCTTATTGGTTTACAATTAAAATCTTATAGTCCATTTGCTAATACTATAGGTGTCTAAGTATATTTTATAGATTATTAACTTTAGATAAAATTAAGAGTAATAAATTGACAAAAAAGTTTTTATTAATATCCTTACTGTTTTGGTTTTATCAAAACTTACATAGTCAGATTGAAGTAGATAATTCAGCGCCTTTCAACACTGCAATTTCATTAATTGACAGTATTTTGCTGGGTGGCGGGGTTAGCTCTGCAAATCATTCTTTTATGGGCGATCCAATGCAAATTGGATTTTTCAATGCATTGAACACCAATTTAAATATGGATAGTGGAATAGTAATGTCAACAGGAGACATAAATGCACTTGATCCAAACTTCTCTGGGATTATTGGAATGCCAATTAACAACACTACTGATCCAGATCTTTTAAATGTTGCCAATAGTGTTCCTGGACTAATTGGTCAATCTTTCTCGGTGTCTGGTGTTTTTGATGTTGCACTTCTGGAGTTTGATTTCATCCCCAATTCGGATTCTTTAGTTTTTAATTATATTTTTGGTTCCAACGAATACCTCACTTGGATTAATAGTCAGTATAACGATGTTTTTGGTTTTTTCATTTCAGGCCCGGGTATTACAGGCCCATATTCATCTCCAACTGGATTCCCTAATGGCTCTATAAATATTGCTACAGTCCCAAATTCTAATCCTGCTTTACCAATCACAATTAGCTCTATTAATAATATTATTAATAGCAACTATTACATCAATAATACCAATGTTTTTCAAACATTATCTTGTAATGGATTCACCCAAAAATTTCAGGCAAATGTAGTAGTTCAATGTGGTGAAACTTACCATATTAGACTGGCAATTGCAGATGGATCTGATACAAGTCTAGATTCTTGGGTGTTTTTAGAAGCTGGGAGCTTCTCATCTAATGGAAGTGTGGAATTATCAAGTGGAATTGCCAATAGTGACACCATTCTTTATGAAGGATGTAATTCTGCATATTTTAATTTTGAAAGGCGGGATACTATTGGTGAATTTACCGTTCATTTTGATTTCCTAGGAACTGCTACTATTGGTCAAGATTATGACTATATTCCGGATAGTTTAACTATTCCAAGCGGGCAATTAAGAGATACTATATTTATTAACCCTATTCTTGATAGCATATTAGAAGCTACAGAAACTGTAATTCTAACTGTTTATTATGAACAATGCTCAGGAAAATTAGATACTTCTAGAGCTACTTTATATATCAGTGATTATGCTCCATTATACGTGTCTATTCCCGATAGTTTAAACTTTTGTAGTCAATTAGGAGACATTCTTACAATAAACAGTAATTTATCTGGCGGTCTTGAGCCAATATCTATTAACTGGTCAGATGGAAGTGGATTAGACTCCATAGAAGTTAACCTTGATAGCACTGGTTTTATTTTCATTAATGTTACAGACGGTTGTAACAAAGAAATCTTCGATAGTTGTAAAGTTTGGGTTCAGTGCCCAATAGAAAACATAAATATTTTCACCCCTAATAACGATGGGATAAATGACTTTTTTGTACCTATCAATTTAAATCAATATCCAGATCCGTATATTCTAATTTTTAATAGATGGGGAGAGCTGGTATATGAAAATGAAAACTATCAAAATGATTGGAGTGGCACCCACTACAAAACGGGAGAAGAATTAAAAGAGGGTATCTACTATTATTTAATTGATCCTAAATCTATGAAATACGAATACGAAAAAATCAGAATCGAGAAAAATGGAATTAGCGGTAAAGTACAATTAATTAGATAAGGCTATCACCAGACATTTCTATTGGTTTTTCAATCTCCATTAACTTTAGAATTGATGGGGCTATATCTGCAAGTTTCCCATTTTCAACAACTTTCACATTTTGATCCACTATAATTACAGGTACCATATTAATTGTATGAGCTGTATGTACGGATCCATCTTTATTTTTCATTTTATCCGCGTTTCCATGATCGGCAATTATAATTATAGAGTAATCTAATTCAATTAGACAATTGACGATTTTTTCCAAACAATTATCTACAGTTTCACACGCTTTCACAATTGCATTTGGGACACCTGTATGGCCAACCATGTCTGGATTCGCAAAATTTAAACACAAGAAATCAGGAGTACTTCCTTTTAAAAAATCAACTGCATTGGAAGTGACTTTTTCGGCACTCATTTCTGGTTGAAGATCATAGGTTGCTACTTTTGGCGAGCTTACTACAATTCTTGACTCCCCGTCAAACTCTTTTTCTCTTCCACCACTAAAGAAATAAGTAACGTGTGGATATTTTTCTGTTTCGGCAATTCTTAATTGTGTTTTATTATTGTTACTTAACACCTCACCTAAAGTCATTGAGAGATTGTCCTTGTCGTAAATTACTTCAACATTTTTAAATGTTCTATCGTAATTGGTCATTGTGAAAAAATTAAGTGGTCTAATTCTCATTCCATGTTCCACTAAGTCCTTTTGGGTTAATGCTGTAGTTATTTGCCTACATCTGTCTGTTCTGAAATTAAAACATATTACCAAATCATTATCCTGAATAGTTCCTTCGTTATTTTTTATTTTTACTGGTTCAAAAAACTCATCGGTAATTTTATTGGAGTAGCTTTCATTAAATGCAATAGAATAATCCTGTTTTATTTCTCCAATTCCATCAACTAGAAGATCGTATGCTTTTTTTATTCGTTCCCATCTTTGGTCTCTATCCATCGCGTAATACCTTCCAATTATAGAGGACAAAACAATATTTGAATCTTGAATATGTTCATTAAGCTTTTTGAAAGATTCAATTCCAGAATTTGGACCACAATCTCTTCCGTCTGAAAAACCATGTATATAAACTGAACCTGAAAAATTTTCTTTTAAAAAGGAACACAATGACAATAAGTGGTCTAGTGAAGAGTGTACTCCTCCTGTGGATACTAGCCCCATTAAATGAATCGCCGAATTGTTTTTGGTTGCTGTTCGAATTGCTTTTAAAAGCTGAGAATTTGTGAAAAAACTTCCGTCTTCTATTGCATTATTTATTCGTAAAAGGTCTTGATATACTATTCTTCCCGCACCAATATTTAAATGGCCTACTTCTGAGTTCCCCATCTGACCATCTGGTAAACCAACATCTTTTCCAAATGTTTTTAAGTGAGCGTTAGGGTATTTATTAATTAAGTTGTCAAAAAAAGGAGTTTTTGCCAAATGAACACCATCAGAGTCGTCTTTGGCTCCAATACCCCAGCCATCAAGGATTATTAATCCTGCTTTTTTTTTCATATTATTTTTTAAACTGTAGCTCAAATATACTGCCCTTAGGAGTGTTATTTTTACAAATAATTTTGCCGCCGTGCATTCTTACAATGTGATCTACTAAAAATAATCCTAAGCCAGTTCCTTTTGAAGATCTGGTTTCCTCATCTTCAGTTCTGTAAAATCTATCAAATATTTTTGACTTTTCTGGATCGGCAACACCAACTCCTTGGTCGGAAACACATAAGATTATTTTATTTGGATGATTCTCAGAATAAATATTAATTTCAGACCCGTCAGGTGAATATTTTTGGGCATTGTCTAATAGGTTTTGAAATAAAGAAATTAAATAAAAATCGTCTCCATTAAAAATTAAATCTTCGGGAATATTATTGTTAATTATATGCGAATTTTCATCCTCACCAATTACTTGATTTATAATAGAATTAAACGATATTGGTTTTAGATTCATGTCGTTTTTCATTTCATCTATTGTGCTAACTAATAATATTTTTTCTACCAATTCATTCAGTCTATTTTGCTCGTAAACAATTTTTTCAAGGCTCGTTATTACTTGACTTTTGGTTAAGTCTTGTCTTTGTAACAATGTTTGAGCAAATAATTTTGAAGAAGCAATGGGGGTTTTAAGTTCATGGGTTACTGACAGGGCAAAGTTTTTTTCTTTTTTAGCTAGACTGATCTCTAAATAATAAGACCTAATGACATAAACCGCCCCTAAACAAATAATAATTATAAAAACTGTCCCTTCACCCGCTATCATGGTGAGTCTTCTGGCTATATAATCCTCGCTATTACTTAACTGCTCAGTTAATGAAGAAATATGATATCCCCACCATATAAACTGCAAAATAACATAGGCAATTAAAAAGAAAAAAATTATTAATGTTTTGTTGTTCTTTAAAACCATTTTATAATCTGCAAATTTAATTGTATTTGTTATGGAAATACAGTGTGGCAACTAAAAAAATTAATTGTAAGCAAAAAAATAATTAAATTTTATTAGAAACTTTTAGGGCTTATGATAAATAAATTATGTGAAATATAAATATAAGTTGAAACAGTTGAATATCAATAATTAAAAAAAGCCCTCAAAAAATGAGAGCTTTTAATAAGTGGTGCCTCCAGGAATCGAACCAGGGACACATGGATTTTC
>CAJIYZ010000066.1 GCA_905181675.1 Bacteroidetes bacterium MED-G20 | reverse complement strand
TTAGATGCAATGAATGGAGTTCCTGAAGAAATGGATTCTATTAATACAAGTGGTAGATTTTCAATATTACTAAACAAGATAAAAACATCGGCGTTTCTCATCTCTTTAGCAATTTGATCATGAGTTTTCTCTTTTTCAATTATAATACTATTAGTAGTTTTTAAGTTCTTAATTTTATCAAAAATCCAATCTGTAGGACCATCACCTATAATTTTTAATGTAATGTTTTGATGAGTCAATTTTTCAAAAGCATCTATAATTCCAGAAACATTCTTAATGGAATCATCTAAAGTAGAGACATGTAAAAAAGTAAAATGATTATTCGAATCTTTTGACTTTATAATATTGAACTTATTGGTGTCTACTACATTAGGAATAATTTGATAGTTGGCTTTGTAATTAGCTTTTATCATGCAATTTCCCAATTGTTGAGAAACCGGGGAAATTGCAGAAGAAAACCTAAAGCCAAGTTGAATTATTTTCAGTTCTAAATAACTCAAATTATATTTATTTAAGTCCTGGAATCCATGCCAATTTTCAGAAACAATATAAGGAATTGTATATCTCCATTTTAAATACAGTGCTTGCCAAATACCAGGATGCATTATATTCATATGAACAATATCAAATTTTAATGATTTTTTGTTTTTCAGAAATTTAAAACCTTTTAAAAAAGCAATAAAATAGTTTAGATACTTAAAAACACCTCTTTTGAAATAGACAATAGTTGTATTTAATTCTTTGTCTTTAAAATGCTCTATTTCATAATCACTCACCTTATCATCAGCAACAATATAGAGTACATTAACAGAATTGTATTTGGATGCTGCCAAAGCATGGTATCTCACAAAATTCCCTAACGTTGAATGAACTCTACTAGGATACCATGAAGAAAGAAACAATACATTTTTCATGATTGAAAATTATTTTCAAGAGGACAAATTGGCGATTCTCTCCTCCAAAATTTTAATTTGTTTTTCAGCATCATTTTTTTTCTTGATTTCCAAGTTTACCACTTCTTTAGGAGCATTTTCTGAAAACCTAGTATTATTAAGTTTTTTCATGACACTTTCAAGGAAGCCTTTCTTTTTTTGAATTTCAATTTGAATTTTAGAAATCTCTGTTTCAGTATCAATTGAATCGGTAAAAGGAACAAAGAACTCATTGTTATTGACAACGAACGAGTAAGCAGCTGAAATGGACTCATCTGTAAAAACAATATTGGATAAATTACATATTTTAACAAGCAAAGAATCAAAAATATTGGACCAATTGGTATTCACCTTTACTTTTAATTCTAAGAGTACCTTATTAGATATGTTTTTTTCTTTTCTTAAATTTCTAACTCCCATAACAATTTCTTGAAAGTTTTGAAATTCATTTAGAATGGAAGAATCTGCAAGATTTTTTTCTGGCCATTTAGCATTTACAATATAGGTTTTGTTTCTAGGTTTTAATTGTTGCCAAATTTCCTCTGCAATAAATGGAGTAAATGGATGAACTATTTTAAGAATTTTTTCTAAAACCAAAACTACAGAATCGTAAGTCTTTCTATCAATTGGTTGTTGGTATGCTGGTTTAATCATTTCGAGAAACCAAGAGCAATAATCGTCCCAAATAGTTTTATAGGTTAGCATAAGAGCTTCTGAAATTCTAAATTTATCATAAGAATTATTTATATTCTCTATGTTTTGAGAAACTTTAGATTCAATCCATTTTAAAGCGATTACAGAAGATTCCTCTTGTTCTATCTCATCGTTAACAGTCCAAGATTTAATTAGTCTAAAAGAATTCCATAATTTATTGGTAAAATTCCTACCCTGCTCGCAGAGATTTCTATCAAATAGTAAATCATTTCCAGCTGGAGAGGAAAGAAGCATTCCTACTCTTACACCATCGGCTCCATATTTTTTAATTAATTCTAATGGATCTGGGCTATTTCCTAATGATTTTGACATCTTTCTGCCCAACTGATCTCTTACAATCCCTGTAAAATAAACATTTTTAAATGGTGGTTTATCTACATATTCATATCCAGATATAATCATTCTTGCAACCCAGAAAAACATTATCTCTGGCGCTGTAACTAAATCATTTGTAGGATAGTAATAGTCCAATTCCTTTTTATCCTCGGAAAAGCCATCAAAAACTGCAATTGGCCAAATCCAAGAAGAAAACCATGTATCCATGACGTCTTCGTCCTGAACTAAATCATCTAAAGTATGTTTTTTGTCAGACTGATTGTTAAGTTTATTTAATGCTTCTTCTTTGGTTGGTGCAACAATAAAATCTTCCTTTCCATCTCCATAAAAGAATGCTGGGATTTGATGCCCCCACCATAATTGTCGAGAAATACACCAATCTCTAATGTTTTCTACCCAATGACGGTAAGTGTTTTTGAATTTTGAAGGATGAAATTGAACAGTGTCGTTCATGACATTTTCAAGGGCAGGAATACTTAATTCTTTCATAGAACAAAACCATTGTAAAGATAATCTGGGTTCTATAATGGCATCTGTTCTTTCTGAGAAACCTATTTTATTTATGTGGTCTTCTATCCTAATTAAATATCCAGAACTATCTAATTCTTCAGCTATAGCCTTTCTAACATCAAACCTATCTTGACCTATAAATAATTTGGCAGCTTTATTTAACTTTCCAGAAGAATCTAAAATATTTATTACTTCTAATTGGTGTTTTTTACCTAACTCGTAATCGTTGGGGTCATGAGCAGGAGTTATCTTAAGACAACCTGTACCAAATTCCATGTCTACATAATCGTCAAAAATAATTGGTATTGTTCTGTTAATAAGAGGAACAATTGCTCTTTTGCCCTTTAAAGAGGAATATCTTTCATCATTCGGATTAATGCAAATTGCAGTATCTCCAAGAATAGTTTCTGGCCTAGTAGTTGCAATATTTACCCATTCATCGTTAGAACCTTCAATCTTGTATCTTAAATAGTACAACTTTGAATTAACTTCCTTGTAAAAAACTTCTTCGTCACTCAAAGCAGTTTTTGCCTGAGGATCCCAGTTTATCATTCTTTCTCCTCGATATATTAAACCCTTTTGGTGAAGATCACAAAAAACATTGATGACGCTTTTGTAGTAATCGTCGTTCATTGTGAAATTGGTTCGATTCCAATCACAAGAGGCTCCAAGTTTTTTAAGTTGATTTAGTATAACTCCACCGTGCTTATGAGTCCATTCCCAAGCATGTTCTAAAAACTCTTCTCTTGTTAAATCTCCCTTTTTAATGCCTTCTGCTCTTAACTTTTGTACAACTTTCGCTTCTGTTGCAATAGATGCGTGGTCAGTTCCTGGAACCCAACAAGCATTTTTTCCAAACATTCTGGCTCTTCTAACCAATACATCTTGGATGGTATTATTAAGCATATGTCCCATATGCAGTACACCAGTAACATTTGGAGGAGGAATTACAACTGTATAAGATTCTCTATCATCAGGCTGAGAATTAAAAAGACCTTCCTCTGTCCAGATTTTATACCATTTATCTTCGGATTCAGAAGGATCGTATGTTTTTGAAATTGCCATAGTTTTTATTACAGTTACAAAAGTAATTTTACATTCTTAATGTGTGATATAATATTGTTTTTTTTTAGCTAATAATCCAATTTTGAAGAATTTTTTCACCATAATCGGTCAATATACTTTCAGGATGGAACTGAATACCAGATATTTTAAGCTCTGAATGTTTGAAAGCCATTGCATAATTCTCGAAATCTAAAGCAGTAACATTCAATTGAGCTGGAATATTTTTAATTACCCAAGAATGGTAGTGTCCAATTTTAATGTTATTTGGTACATTTTTAAATATAAAATCATGATTTAAAATTTCTAATTTAGTTTGAATACCATGTCTAACTTTTTCCAGATTATGAAGCTCTGCCCCAAAAAACTGTCCTATTGCTTGAAAACCTAAACATACTCCAAAGATATCATTGGACAAATGGTATCTTTTTATAGTGTTCATTAACTTCTTATTTTCTTTTGGTAATCCAGGGCCAGGTGAAAGTAAAATTTTATGGTTATTAGTAATTAAATCATGGTTAATTTCGTCGTTTCTGAAAATGGTTATTTCCTGACAATAAGGTTCTAAGTAATGCACTAAATTATGAGTGAATGAATCGTAATTATCTATAATTATTAATTTAACCAAAAATGAAGTTTAAAAAATATCTTTTGAAATTATGAAGATAATTTTCAATCTTGCCTAACTTACAGAATATTTCTATGAATTATTTTCTTTACTACATAATAATACTTCCAATATCGTATTTAAACAACTTTTTTTTATACTTAATATCCGATTTTTTGTATTTATTAGTTAGTAAAATATTTAAGTATAGACTAAAACTAATTTCCAAAAATCTTAAAAACTCTTTTCCAGAAAAAAGTGAAAATGAAATTAAAACTATACAAAGAAATTTTTACAAGCATTTTTCAGATTTAATTCTGGAGAGTTTGAAAGGATTTACGATCTC
>CAJIYZ010000065.1 GCA_905181675.1 Bacteroidetes bacterium MED-G20 | reverse complement strand
ATTGAATTGGCAAATATTGTAATGAAAAGAAGAGGAGTTAAATTAGATGACCTAACCATAGAGATTTATAAGTCTTTTTTCAAATAAAAATTCAAAAGAACATACTTTGGCACACCAATTGAACTATAGAATATGGTGTAAACAATTCCATTCTTGAGTTATCTCATTTAGGGTAATACAACTATTAAATCTACACTAACAACGACATATTGTCATTAAACGTTAAAAAACTAAGTAATGAGTGACTTTTTTGCAGATAATAATTGGAGTGAGTTTAGTGATTTGGTAAATGGAGAAACAGAGTTTATACCATTGATATCATCTGAGGATGAAGATAGAATGAATTTAGAAGAAGTTCCTAAAAAATTACCTATTCTTCCACTTAGAAACAATGTTTTATTTCCAGGAGTAGTTATTCCTATAACACTTGGTAGAGATAAAAGTATAAAGCTTATCCAAGATGCAAATAAAGGAAACAAAATCATAGGGGTTGTTTCACAAATAGATCCTAAAGTTGAAGAGCCTAGATACAAGGACTTATACCAAGTAGGGACTGTAGCGCAAATTGTTAAAATGTTGAAGATGCCAGATGGTAGTAGCACCATCATTATTCAGGGTAAAAAACGATTAAAACTAGTTAAGGAAATTTCAGATGATCCTTATTTGATAGCATCTATAGAAGAGTTTGATGAGAAAAGTTTGAAAAATGTCTCCAAAGAATCTGTTGCCTTATTTGATTCTCTGAAAGATATGGCTCTAAATATTATTAAAAACTCTCCTAGTATTCCTTCCGAAGCTTCATTTGCAGTAAAAAACATCGAGAGCCAAAACTTTTTGGTGAATTTTATAAGTTCTCATATGAATGCAGAAGTTGGTGAAAAGCAAAAAATGCTGGAAGTTCCCAATATTAACGATAGAGCTGAGCTTTTACTTAAGCATCTGAACAAGGAATTACAAATGCTTGAATTGAAAAATGATATTCAATCTAGAGTTAAAACAGATTTAGACCAACAACAAAAAGAGTATTTACTTCATCAACAAATGAAGGAAATCCAAAACCAACTTGGTGATAACCCAGTTCAGCAAGAAATAAATGAATTAAGAGAAAAGTCACTATCTAAAAAATGGTCTGTTGATGTAAAGAAAACTTTTAACAAAGAATTAGATAAATTAGAAAGGATGAATCCCTCTGGTGCTGAGTATGGTGTTCAAATAAACTACTGTCAGTTGTTAATTGATCTTCCTTGGGATGTTTACACCAATGACAAGTTTAATCTAAAAAAGGTTCAGAAAGTATTGGATAGAGATCACTTTGGTTTAGAAAAAGTTAAAGATAGAATTGTAGAATATCTATCAGTTCTTAAATTAAAGGGAGATATGAAATCTCCAATATTGTGTCTTTACGGACCTCCTGGAGTTGGCAAGACTTCTCTAGGGAAATCAATTGCCGAAGCAATTGGCAGGAAATATGTAAGAATGTCTTTAGGGGGATTGCATGACGAATCCGAGATTAGAGGACACAGAAAAACATATATAGGGGCTATGCCCGGAAAATTGATTAATAACTTGAAAAAAGTTGGCACATCTAATCCTGTTTTTGTTTTAGATGAAATCGACAAAGTAGGTAAGTCAGGTCATGGCGATCCATCTTCTGCACTTTTAGAAGTTTTAGATCCTGAACAGAACGATACTTTCCAAGACAACTTTGTAGAGATTGAATACGATTTGTCTAAAGTTTTATTTATAGCAACTGCCAACGATTTGTCAACTATTCAACCAGCACTTAGAGATAGGATGGAAATTATCCCTATAAACGGATATACCATTGAAGAAAAAGTGCAAATAGCCAAAAAGCATTTGATTCCAAAACTTATAACGGATCATGGGATTGAAAAAGAAGATGTTAAATTAAATCAAGATGTTTTAGAAAATATAATTATCTCATATACCAACGAAAGTGGAGTGAGAGGGTTAGAGAAGAAAATAGCAAAACTTATTAGAAATAGAGCGAAACAGATTGCTTTTGATGAGGAATTTATTCCCACAATTACTAAAGAAAATGTTTTAAAACTCTTAGGGCCAGGAATGGATCCTAGAAAATATTCGGAACATATAACACCTGGAGTTGTTACAGGTTTGGCATGGACTAGAACTGGAGGAGATATTTTGTTCATTGAGACTTCAAAAACTAATGGTAAGGGCAAATTAACCCTGACTGGAAATCTTGGAGATGTAATGAAGGAATCTGCCATAATTGCTTTAGAATATATTAAAGCAAATGGTGAAAAGTTTGGTATTTCACAAGCTGAAATTGATAAAAGTAATTTTCACATTCATGTTCCCGAAGGGGCAACTCCAAAAGATGGTCCATCTGCAGGAGTTACTATGATTACTGCTTTAGCCTCTTCAATAACTGGAAAAAAAGTTAAAAAATATTTGGCTATGACTGGAGAAATTACTCTTAGAGGTGAAGTC
Source organism: Bacteroidetes bacterium MED-G20 (assembly GCA_905181675.1). GTDB lineage: Bacteria > Bacteroidota > Bacteroidia > Flavobacteriales_D > Parvicellaceae > MED-G20. The sequence goes on along the minus strand of CAJIYZ010000065.1, from coordinate 1,005 downwards.
TTGCCAGTAGGCGGTATTAAAGAAAAAATATTAGCAGCCAAAAGAGCAGGTATTAAGTTTATTTTATTGCCAGAATCTAATCAAAAAGATGTAGAAGATATTAAGCCTGAATATTTAAAAGGTCTTACATTTAACTATGTTAAAAGAATGGAAGATGTGATAAAATATTCTTTGAAAGGTTGATTTTATAAACTTTTTCGATATTCAACTAAAACTGTTAATAAGTTACTCTGTTAAATAATCTTCTTTTTCTTTAAAAAACTATTTTTAGTCATCTATTTTAATTATGGCTGATAATAGCGTTCAATATACAGAAGATAATATACGTTCCTTAGACTGGAAGGAGCATATAAGAATGCGTCCGGGAATGTATATTGGAAAACTAGGAGATGGTTCTTCTTCAGATGATGGAATATATGTTTTAGTGAAAGAGGTTGTTGATAATTCTATAGATGAGTTTGTAATGGGCAACGGAAAGAAAATCTCTGTAAAGATAGACAAGGATGTTGTTCAAGTTAGAGACTTTGGTAGAGGAATACCTCTTGGGAAGGTTAAAGATGTAGTTTCTAAGATGAATACTGGTGGAAAATACGATTCAAGAGCTTTTAAAAAATCTGTTGGTCTTAATGGAGTTGGTACAAAAGCAGTAAACGCACTTTCATCAGACTTCATAGTGGAGTCAATCAGAGATGGTGAATTAAAAAAAGTTTCATTTTCAAGAGGAGAAGTTGTAGAAGACACATCTCTTGAGAAGACTAATCAAGACAATGGCACTAGAATTATTTTCTCTCCTGACAAGGACATTTTTAAAAACTATAAATTTAGAGATACCTATCTGGAAAAAATGTTTTGGAACTATTGTTACCTAAATAGAAATTTAACAATAGATTATAATGGCAGTAAGTTTATTTCTAAAAATGGATTAAAAGATCTTTTGGAATCTAATATGGATGGATCACCTTTATATCCTATTGTTCACATAGAAGGAGATGATATTGAAGTTGC
>CAJIYZ010000064.1 GCA_905181675.1 Bacteroidetes bacterium MED-G20 | reverse complement strand
CTTTTATTAGTTGCAGTTGATGGATAAAAAGAACTGTTGTAATTAGGATTACCTGTGAAGTGAAGGGTTTGTGTACCTCCCGTATAAATTCCAAGTATTTCATTAGAAAAAGTTACAAATCCTAAATTAGAAGATCTCCAATTTGTTCCATTTGCATGATTTAAATAAACTAAATACACGTTAACAACATCACCACTAGATAATGCACCACCATATTGAATGTATGAACCATTACTATTTAATGAGTTTATTATGATTGAAGTTAGTGGTAAATTTTCTGCTTCAATAGTGACCGCATTTAAATCTCCTGGATCATAACCATTTGTAGATCCCTCTTGTGAGTAAAAAGCATTTGCTGGTAATCCAGTGTGTTTTTGGAACATTCCAGAGCCAACCGAAGTTATTCCGTTGGATTGGGAGTGTATAGATAAATTAACTGATGAAAAAATTACAGTTAAAAATATCAGTACAAATCTATGGAAATTATAAATTTTTAATCGATGCATTAAAATTAATTACATCGCTAAACTAATAAAGAGGGTGTTTTTAATAATCTAAGCAGGAGAAATGAGTAGTGATACAGTGCGTGAGTATTTAATATTGGAAAATTTCTCTTATTTGAGTGGTAATTAAGTATTAATATTTGAGACTAATTAACTTACTTACTAAGTCTTCGTCCTTACTCAATTGTAATTTTTTTCTCAGTCTGTACCTTCTACTTTCTACAGACCTAACCGATAAACCCATTATATCTGCAATTTCCTTTGTATTTAGGTTCATACGTAAGAAAGTACAAAGCTTTAAATCAGAAGTTGTTAAGTCTTTATAGGTTCTAGTTAGGTACTCAAAATAACCAGGGTAGGCTGCGTTGAACTGGTCTGTATATAAATCTTCCTTGCGCTTTTCAGTGAGTATTCTTTTTATAGATTGTATTAAAGGATTGAATATTGACTTGTCTTTATCTAACTTAAGAAGAGATGTATAATATTTTAAATCCTTCAAAATATTTGAAATCTGCTCATTCTCCTGTACGATATTTGTGGATATTGAAGCCAATTCTCTCTTTTTATGTTCTAAATCTGATAGTGCAATTTTCTGATTTTGATTGGCAATGATCATCTGTTTATCTAAATAAACTTTTCGTGACAAGAAATAAGCAGCAGCAAAGCCAAGTATTAAAATAACAATAATTGAAATAAATACAATCCGTGAGTTTTTTTGCTTTTGTTCTTCTATCTCTCTTTTTTTTATTTTTATTTCATTTTTAGATTCTAAACCAGACAACAATTGATCAATTTGCACACTATATCTGTAATCGTTGTTTTGAAGAATTTCATCTACAGTAATTTCTAATTCAGAAGATAATCCTAATTTGTTTAGCACTTTAAACTTCAATTCCAAAGCTATTTCCTCTTCGTTTTGTAAATTTTGTTCTTTAGATAATAGTATAGATTCATCAATTACTTTTAAGCAGTTTCCAAACTCTGAAAGCATATAATAAACATTTGCTTTTTTATTCATTAGACTCACTTTTTGAAAAGTAAACTCTCCATAATAGGATGATGCAGTATTAAAAGCTTCTAATGCTTGTATATATCTTTTCTGTTTAAATAAATAAGTTCCTTTATACTCATAACAGTTGCCTACATAATTTTCGGAAAGTTTAAATGTTAAATCCTCAAAATCTTTATATTTTGATGTTGATTTCTGGTTTTGAATTAACCTATTTACACTATCGGTTTTAGCTAAGTATAAATTACCTTTTTTTTGCATATTCCATTTAAAATACAATTCACTAAATGATTTGAAAGAATGTGCGATATCTATAGGGTTAAAGTTGTGTTTCACCCTTAAATTAAATGCTTTAATAATATTTTCTAATGCCAAATTGTAATTTTCAAGTTCTACCTGAACAAGGGCAATATTGTTGTAAGTTGTTGACAAACCTCTAATTTTAGGAATTAATGAATCTATTTTAGTAAAATTGATCATACCTAATTTGTATCTTTCTAAAGCTTTGTCGTACTCTCCTTGTTTAAAATAAATATTACCAATATTTAAAATAAGCCATGGCTGTTTAAGAGGTTTAGATTTACTAATTGCAATTCCCTCATTTCTTAGTAAATCGTATTCATACATTGCGTCTTCTAAATATGAAAGAGCAAGCACTGGAAGGTCTTTTTTAGAATATAATTCCCCTAAAGTACTGTACAAGAAGAGGGTTGTTATACTTGGACCTAAGGGTAAAAAATCTTCTAAAGAATTCAAGCACATAGATATGGCTAAGTTTGGGTTTGAATACTTTAGTTCGTATATCTTTTCTTTTAATTCAATATCACCAGTAAACTTTGAAAAAGTCTTTTCTGAATTTAAATTAGGATTAGATTTAGCTGGTACGTCAATACCACGCATGAGTAGAGACAGCAGTATAATATACGTAATTTTATTTTTTATTAACAGAGTAATCATACTTAAATATACAAAAAAACAAGAAATAAATGCGTATATAGTTGCAGTAATATATATCTGATTTTCGTTAATTTTTAAAATATTTTTTTTTAAGGGTTTAAATTGATTATATTATTAATTCTTAGATGGTTTGAATACTAAAATAAAATTAATTATATTTGCATTTTCAAAACACAATTAATATCAATAATGAATAAAGGAATAGTAAAATTTTACGATAGCACCAAAAGATTTGGTTTTATCAAAGAAGACGGTACAGATGAAGAACATTTTGTACACTCATCAGGTCTAATTGATGAAATTCAAGAAAACGACAATGTCGAATTTGAATTAAAAGAAGGAAATAAAGGTTTAAATGCAGTTAATGTAAAGGTAATCTAATTCACTTTTTTTCAATGAATTTAAAGCTCACTACAGGTGGGCTTTTTTTATGCATTGTTTTTAAGTTCGTCAAGTTCCATCCACCTATTTAATTTCTCATCCAACAGACTATTTAATTTCTCTAAATCTTTACCCTTCTCGTGCATTTGTTCATAGGTATTATTAGAATCTTTAAAAAAACTTTCCATCTCTTTTTTATCTAGTTCAAGTTTGTTTATTTGTCTTTCTAGACTCTTATGCTCCTTCCTTTCATCATAAGAAAACTTAACTTCTTTATTATTAGACTCTGATAATACCTTTTTATCAATTTGCTTTTCTACTTTGAGTTCTTTATTAACCTTTATTCTATATTCAGAATAGCTAGAATATTCATCTTTCACAACTCCATTTCCCTTGAAAATAAATAAGTGATCGGTTAGTTTGTCCATGAAATAACGATCGTGTGATACCAATATCAAACAGCCCTTAAAATCTAACAAAAACTCTTCTAACTTATTGAGTGTGAGCAAATCCAAATCATTGGTAGGCTCGTCTAGAATTAAAAAATTAGGGTTTTTCATTAAAATAGTAAGCAAATACAATCTTCTTTTTTCACCACCACTTAACTTAGACACATAAGTATATTGCATATTGGGAGGGAACATAAAATGTTCTAATAATTGAGATGCAGTAATTTTATTATTGTCAGACATCACTATTACTTCTGCAATATCTTTTAGTACTTCAATAACCCTTTTATCTTCTTTTAATTGAATTCCCTTCTGAGTGAAATAACCATAAACAATAGTCTCTCCAACATTAATTTTACCACTATCGGGTTCTAGAGACTGAGTGATAATATTTAAAAATGTGCTTTTCCCCACACCGTTTT
>CAJIYZ010000063.1 GCA_905181675.1 Bacteroidetes bacterium MED-G20 | reverse complement strand
TCGGAAGAAAACAAATTAATTTATTATCTGCACCTTGCTTAATTTCACCAATTACTTCAAATCCCAAATTAGTAAGTCTATCTAACTCTAAATGAATGTCATCTACATAAAACGCTATATGATGCATTCCCTGACCTCTTTTAAAGATAAATTTTTCTATAGAGCTATTCTCCTTAACTGATTCCAGTAGCTCTATTTTAGATTCTCCTAGCTGATAAAAATAAGTTTTCACCCCTTCGGACTCAACGAGTTCCGACTTATAGGATGTCTCGCCAAAGAGTTTTTCAAAAATTTCATTGCTTTTTTGAGGGTTTTCTACAGCAATTCCAATATGTTCAATTTTTTTTATCATTATTTCTAATTTATAAATTTAAGAGGACTTACTGAATATAAAAAACAGATATAATTTTAAATTCTGTTTACTTACACACTACTTTTATAAATAAACTTTTGAAAACTCTGTAAATAGGAGTATTTTTACAAAACTTTAATTTTAATTTGCATATTATGTTTGGGATTTTCAAGAAAAAATCAGAAAAAGATACTTTACTTAAAAAGTACAACACCTTGACAGAAGAAGCTTACAAGTTATCCCACTCTAACCGATCAGCAAGCGACCAAAAAACTAAAGAAGCCAATGATATTCTAGATAGAATAAAAGAATTGGAATCGGAAGAAAACAAATAAGTTTTTCCGATAGTATTTTAAATTTATAACTCCTTATGAAAGATCGTGAGCTTGCAGAAAGTATATTAAAAATTACTAGAGAGCATCCTGAATATACTTACAATTACAAACAAATAGCAGCTGTTTTAGGTGTTAATGATGCGTTTATAAGAAAGAGAATTGTTACTCTTTTGCAACAGCTTGCTAAAAATGATGTTTTACTAGAAACTGAAAGAGGAAAATACCAAATAAAAGAGGGCAACAAGGAGCTTGTAGGGCATATACAAACCGTTAGTAAAGGCGGAGGTTATTTTATGTCTCCAAAAATTGAAAAAGATATTTATATTCATCCATCTAATCTGAAAAATGCCCTTAACGGCGATAAAGTTCTTATAAAAAGCAGTTTATACAAGGGCAAAGAAGAAGGGCGAGTATTAAAAATAATTGAACGTGTAAAGAAAGACTACATTGGTGTGATTGAGATATCAGAAAAGTTTTGTTTTTTTGTTCCAGATGACAGGAATGTTAAAACACATTTTTTTATTGAAAAAAAACACATCAATAAAGCAAAAAATGGACAAAAAGTAAAAGTTAAATTTCTTTCCTGGCCAAAAAATGCGAAAAGTCCTCAAGGTGCTGTAATAGAAATTATAGGGAATCCTGGTGAGATAAATGTTGAAATGAATTCTATTCTTTCTGAGTTTGGATTTCCAACAAAATTCCCAATAAACGTCATGAAAGATTTGGACACTATACCAACTCCAAATTACGACAAAGAGGCTAAAAAAAGAAGAGACTTTAGAAATATAACTACACTAACGATTGACCCTGTTGATGCGAAAGATTTTGACGATGCGTTAAGCTTCAACGAACTTGAGGATGACACTACTGAAATAGGTGTTCATATAGCAGATGTTGGTCATTTTGTAAAAGAAAAATCCATTATTGACAATGAAGCGTTTGAAAGAGCAAATAGTGTCTACTTAGTAGATAGAGTGATTCCTATGCTGCCCGAAAAACTGAGTAACGTCTTATGCTCTTTAAGGCCAAAAGAAGATAAGTTGACTTTTTCTGTAGTTTTTAAAATAAATAAAAAAGGAGAAGTTCTAGATACTTGGTTTGGTAAAACTGTTATCCATTCAAACCACAGGTTCACTTACGAGGAAGTGCAAGAAATCATTGAAGGCAAAAAAGATACATTCACCAAAGAAATTAATGTTCTTAATGCATTGGCAAAAATTATTCGTTCTAAAAGGCTTGATACTGGAGCTCTTAATATTGAAAGTTCAGAAGTTAAATTCCAGCTAGACGAAAAAGGAAACCCAATTGGAACTTTTATAAAAGTCTCTCAAGAAGCACACCAGTTAATTGAAGAGTTTATGCTCCTTGCCAATAAACATGTTGCAATGAAAATGGGTAAACCTGCTAAAAACAAACTTATTTCCCCATTTATATACCGAATACATGATGACCCCACTGAAGAAAAACTTAATGATTTAAAAATCTATTTAAAATCTATGGGTTATGAGATAATAAGAAAGAAGAACAAGCCTATTTCTTTTTCTTTAAATGAAGTAATGCAAAAAGCAAAAGAGAGAAAAGAACTGCAATTAATTTCACCAATGGTAATTAGATCTATGTCTAAAGCTATCTATAGCTCTGAAAATATTGGACATTATGGATTGGCATTTCAATATTATACCCATTTCACATCCCCTATAAGAAGATATGCAGATTTAATAGTACATAGAAAATTAATTAAATCTTTAGAAGAGAAAAATGCACATGTTAAAGAACAATTAGAGCATACATGTAATCATATTTCTAAAATGGAAAAACAAGCTGTTGATGCAGAAAGAGCCTCCATAAAATATATGCAAGTGGTTTTTCTAAAAGAACGTATCGGACAACAATTTATTGGAACAATTTCTGGTCTTACTGATTGGGGAATATACGTGGAACTTAATGAAAATAAGTGTGAGGGAATGGTTCCTTTAAGCTCCATGAAAGATGATCAGTATTATTACGATCCTGAAAAAAAATTAACAACAGGATATAAGACTCGAAAAACATACAAAATGGGACAAGAGGTGAAGATTATTGTTAAAAAAACAGACTTGCATAAAAGGCAAATAGACTTTAAAATTATCAGCTAATTTTTTACAAAGGACTTTATAAAAATCTCTTCTCCTTGTTTTACCTTTATAGAATAATACCCGTTACTAAGTTTTGAAGTATTTAAATTAATACTCTTTGTGTTAATTTTCTTGTTGGAATAAACTTGCTTGCCCATAATGTCAAAAACAACAATCTCCGAAATTATTGTTGGGCTAGAAATAGTTAAATTATCGTTGGCTGGATTAGGATAAATAGATAATTCGTAGTTATTGTCAAAACTTATCCCTGTTGTATTTTCATAAGAAATATTGATGTTGTCGATATATAAATCGTTCCCTCCTCCAGATTCAAATTCAAATTTAAATCTGAAATTTTGAACACAAAACGGGCCTATTAAGCTAGTTATAGAAGCCTCTCTCCAGTCACTAAAAGATGGAATAAAGTTATTTTGGTCTGGGGCGGTAATTAGCTGGCTGTACTGAATTATCTTTCTTACAGACCATGTTTTTCCGCAATCATTAGAGGCTAAAACTTTTAGATAATCGCTATTAGTAGAGTTTTTTCTGGCGAAAGCATATTTGAAATTAAAGTACACTTTGGTAGAGTCTGACAAATCAAAAGTTTTACTTTCTAAAACATGTTTAGTTCCTTCTGCAACACCGCTATTTTGAACTTTTAAACAGTATGTTCCATTGTAAGACACCTCATCTGTTATAGACCAATTTCCAATATTAGATATCCACTCTGGAGAATTAAAATTAATGTTTTCAAACCCTTCGTAAAAAGGCAACTGTTCTCCATTGTAATCCATTACAATAATAGCATCATTTTTAAGTTCTGTTAAGTAGTTTATGCTATCACCAGAAGAAGTTAAGGAAACATCGAATACACCAGCTGAAGGGTAAGTCGTGTAAAGATTTTCTAAGTTGGAAACATTTGGATTTCCCCCAGTGAAATCCCAGTTCCATGAAATTGGATTGTGGTAAGAGTAATCTTGAAAATATAAGCTGTCTCCGGAACAAGTAATGTATCTATTGGCAAAAAAATCAGCTTTACAAAAAGGAGCAATAGTATCTATACCTGTTGCCAAATGATTTGCTGCATTAATCAAATTAGATCTTCCTCCAAGGCTAGATGTGACAGCTGTTCTCATTCTTGCTTTTTGACCCAAAGTAAACATTTTTCTACAAGGGCTATACTCCATATGATTCTCTATATTGGCTACTGATCCGCAAGTTGTTTCGTTGTAATTACACCAGCTTGAACCAATAGTATTTGGAGTATCAGCAACTCCATCGTCTGAAGAACAATTTGAAGCAACTCCAGGTTCGTTAGTACTTCCCCAAGTGTGAGGAAGGTTAAGCCAATGACCAACTTCGTGAACAAATGTTTTACTGCTTGATGGATTTCCAGTTCCAATACTTCCACAATAATCGTGTCTTAGCCAAATTCCATTGTTCATAGTATTTCCAAAAAAAGAAGAGGGGTAATAAGTATAACCAGCTATGCCAGTTCCAACTGAGCCACATACAAAAACATTTAAATATTGATTTCCAGGCCAGTTTCCTTGAAACACATCATTATACATCATAACGTCATCTACTTGATCTGATCCATTAATATCCCCATTATTATAAGAATAAGGACTCTGGGTCATTGTAACGCCACTAAAACAAGTTCCGTCAGGGGCTTTGGTCGCTAAGACAAACTCTACTTCAATATCTGCAATAAGTGGTTTAAATAATGAATCAACACTAGCTGTGTCAGCTCTAAGAGCTCTTAAATCTCGATTAAGAATTGCAAGAGCATCCAAAACCTGAGCTCTGTCAATTTTCTCTACTCCGTTATTATGAACGACATGAAAAACTACAGGTATTTTATAAAGTACACCCTTGTTTTGAGTACCAGAAGAATGCTGATTATTGGTATTTATTCTTTGTTCCTGATCGTAAAAACTCTTAAAAGTCGAATCCTTTAATAATTTAGCTAATACTATATGGTGCCCGCAAGAAAAGTCTTGTGACTGGGCAACTAATTTGGTTTTTATGGAGAATAAGATTAGTAACCCTAATAACAGTCTAAAAAGTTTTTTCATAAGAATTCTCAAGTTAAAAAAAAACCTTTACAGAACTGGCTTTTGTTAGAATATTATAAAATTATAAATAAGTACTAAAAATAGAATTATTAGTATTTTTTTCTAATGTATTTTAAATTTTCAAAATTAAAAACACATAACTTAATCGTATATTTAAGAATATAAAATTGAATAATTAGGTAGTAATTTCATAAGATTAACAACTTCTGAAAAAGAAGTAGATTTCACAAATTTGGCGGGAGTTAGAGAAGAATGTAACATAGATATAACTAGAGAAGTTTCTAGAAATTAATATTAAAAAGTAATATACTTTTAAGCAATTTGAATAAACTCCTCATTTATTAGAGCGTCACCTTGATATTTCCGAAATAATTGAATAGTGGCAACAACATCCTTCTCGCAATAGTGAATAATTCTATCTAAATCTTTGTCCTGGTAGAAAACTTTGGCTACCTGACTGCCATCCATATCGTCTTTTGGTGTTGGTATTTTGAAAATATAGGTCAACAAGTCTAAAGAAGTATAGTTTTTAAAATCTCCAAATTTCCATAGTTCCATAGTATCTAAATGTTTAATCTCCCATGGCTTTTTTCCAGAAATATTTAACATATAAGGGATTTTTAAGTCGTTAATTAATATTCTTCTACATAAAAAAGGAATGTCAAATTCCTTGCCATTATGAGCGCAGAATAAGAAATCTGGACTATTATAATAGCTGTTTAACAGATCTAAAAATTCTTGGAGAAGGACTATTTCGTCCTCATTTGCTATACTTTTAATTCGTATCTGAGTTTCGCCCTCTTTTTGCAAAACAAAACCTAGAGAAATACATACCACTTTTCCAAATTCAGCATAAATTCCAGCTTTTTCGTAAACTTCCTCGGCAGTTAAATTCTCTCTCTCCTGAATAAATCTTGTTTTTCTATCCCACAATCCTTGTCCTCTCTCGTCTAGCTCTTTATAATCAAATGTTAGAGGAACTGTTTCAATATCAAAAAAAAGAATCTTACTATAATTGATGTTTTTAAGCATTGGCTATTTCCTTTTGTCTATCCAATTAATATCGAATAAGATTTTAAAATTTTTTTTGAATCGATGCTTTAACTCTTCCATATCGATTAATTGGTTGGTTTCTTTTTGTAAAGATGTTACCGATTTGTCCTCAATTCCACATGGAACAATGTGGTTAAAATAATCCAAATCGGAATTTATATTAAACCCTATCCCATGCATGGTAACCCAGCGACTACATTTTACACCAATTGCACAAATTTTTCTTGGATTTTCTTTTTCTGCATCTATCCAAACTCCAGTAAATCCATCAACTCTTTGTCCATCAACTCCATAATCTTTAAGCGTTAAAATTACCGATTCTTCAAGAAGCCTTAAATATTTATGAATGTCTGAAAAAAAATAATCTAAATCTAAAATTGGATAAACAACTAATTGACCAGGGCCATGGTAAGTAATGTCTCCCCCTCGGTTGATTTTATAAAAAGAAATATTCTTTTCTTTTCTTTTTGGGCCATCAATAAGAAGGTTTTTAAAATCTCCGCTTTTTCCAAGAGTATAAACATGGGGATGCTCACAAAAAATTAAATGGTTTTTAGTGGCTACCTTGTTTTCAGGAAACTTTCTATTTTTAATTTTCAACTGGACCGAACTGTCAAATAACTTAGTTTGATAATCCCAACATTCTTTATAGTCTATCAGTCCTAAATCCTGTAATTCAACCTGGGGTTGGTTCATATCTTGGCTAATTCGGCCTTTAAAAAGTTAATTACTTCAACTTCAACATCGTCAACTTTATAAAGTTCTGCTAAATAAACTGATATCCAATCTCCCAATAAAACGTGGTAAAAAGATTGTGCAAGCAAGGAATCCCCTTTTGCAGTAAACTCTAAGACAGTAGAGGTATGTTTTTTGAAAATATCTTTACAAATATTTATTCTTACAGAGCTGCGAGGGTGCTCATAAGAAGATCTGAAAATTATTACCGCATACTCCTCTTTTCCGCCAGCCCAACCTACGAGTTCATTGTGGTTCATTTCAGGAAAAACATGCGCCCATCCCAAAGCTTTAGAATTTTCGTTAATCTGCTGCTTAAATCTTATTATAACTCCCTCCATTGAAGATTCTGAGTAGGTAACAAATGTTTTGTTTTGTAATGCTAATGCTGTTTTCTTAGCAGTTGATATTATATCCTCAACCTCGTTATTAAGAAGAGTTACAGCTGCCTTGGTGTCGTTAACGTAATCGTTGTTTATAAATCCATAATGATTAAAAAGAAATAGTTGCTGAATTACAGAATATGTAAGCATGGCTCTTGGTGAAAAAGCTTTTGGCAAAATTAACAGGTTGTAATTATTTTCTTTGGCAATTTCAGCTAGTTTTCCCCCGTTAGTTATACAAGCAATTTCAGCATTTGCTTGCTGAGCTAATTTAAGTGCTTCAAGAGTTTCTTCAGTATTTCCAGAAAAACTCGAAACAATTACTAAAGTATTTTCATTAACAAACTTTGGTAGGGTATAGTCGTTGTTAATAGTAGTTGGTATTTTGAGTTGATCGGCTACTATTTGAGTTGCGATTTTCCCCCCTATACCAGAGCCTCCTAGCCCCGTAATTACGATATTATAAATAGGGTTTTTAGAAGGGTTCAAATTGGCTTTTCCTCCAATTTCTAATGCTTCTGATAATTGTGCTGTAAATTGTTTTACTAGTCTTCTCATTTTTATTTTTTATATAGTTGCTATACACTTTAATTCTATTGCAATTGGGGTAGGTAAAGAGTCAATGGCAACGGTTGTTCTACAAGGTTGGTTTTCTTTGAAGTAGGTGGCGTAAATCTCATTAAATTGTTTAAAATCTCTCTTCATATCTACTAAAAACACGGTAATATCTACTAATTTATCCCAGGAAGATCCACTTTCCTCTAAAATAGTTTTAACATTCTGAAAAACACTGTGACATTGAGCTTCAAAATCAAATGTTTTAAAATTCCCATTGTGATCCAGTTCTAACCCTGGAACAAAAGAGTCGTTGGCGTCTGAATTTGCTTTTCTTGGTCCTACTCCAGAAAGAAATAATAGATTGCCTACTTTTCTAGCATGTGGATATAGCCCTACTGGTTTAGGAGCTTTTTCGGAACTTATTTGAGATGAATCCATAAAATTTTTAATAATTATCGTCGAAATTAGTCATAACTTATACATACATTGGTAGTTTCGGTGAAAAAGTTCAACGCGTAGCTTCCTCCCTCTCTACCAACTCCAGATTCTTTCATTCCTCCAAATGGCGTTCTAAGGTCTCTTACCAACCAGCAATTTATCCATACAATTCCTGAATCAAGCTGTAAAGACATTCTATTTGCCCTTTTTAAATCAGAGGTCCAAACCATACTACACAAACCGTACTTGGTGCTATTTGCAAAATTTAAAACCTCTTGCTCAGTATCAAAAGGAGTTAAAGTTACAACGGGTCCAAAAATTTCTTCTTGATTTGTTGGGCAATCATAACTAAGTCCTTCAAAAACAGTTGGCTCAATAAAATATCCATTAGCACACCTTCCTTTGGGCGTGACTTTATTTCCTCCAGATAATAAAATTCCACCATCTATTTTAGCAATTTCAATATGCTGTAGCACTTTTTCCATATGTTGCTTAGAAACCAAAGCGCCAATTTTTGAAGTTTTTTCTAATGGATCTCCAATGGTTAAATTCTTTACTTTTTTAATGAATTTTTCTTTAAAACTTTTATAAATTTTTCTTTCAATAAAAATTCTTGAGCCACATAAACAAATTTGACCTTGATTCGAAAATGAGCTTAAAACAGAACTGGAAACTGCTTTTTCTAGGTCACAATCTGCGAAAATAATATTTGGATTTTTTCCTCCTAATTCCAAACTTAATTTTTTAAACATCGGTGCTGCTACTTCAGCAATTTTTTGACCAGTTAATGTTCCTCCAGTAAAGGAAATAGCTTTTATATTTGGATGTTTAGTGATCTGGTAACCTACTTTTGGTCCTAACCCGTGAACAATGTTTAAAACTCCCTTAGGCAAACCAGCATCTATACATATTTTTGAAAATAAAAAAGCAGTCATTGGGGTAATCTCCGAAGGCTTTGCAACCACAGTATTTCCGGCAGCTAAAGCCGGAGCAATTTTCCAAGTGAATAAGTACAGAGGAAGGTTCCATGGAGAGATACAACCTACAACACCAATAGGCTTTCTTAATGTATAATTAATAGCCACTTGACTCATTTGATGACTTTCAGAATTTTCATGCAAAATAGCACTAGCAAAAAAAGACATATTAGTAGCCGCTCTCGGTATATCTACTCTCTTTGCAAGAGCCAAGGGTTTACCGTTATCTACAGACTCTGCAAAAGCTAAATCATCTTGTCTTTCTAATATTAAATCAGCTATTTTTTGTAAAACAACAGATCTTTCTTTGATTGTTGAACTACTCCATTTTGGAAATGCATCTTTGGCAGCTTGCTGGGCGTTTTCTACATCCTCTTTGGTTGAGTCTGGAATTAAACTATAAACTTCCCCTATGGAGGGGTTGTAATTATCTAACCACTCCTTCTTTAAAGGATCTATAAGTTCTCCATTGATGTAGTTGAATATTTTCTCCATTTCTATTGACAACGACTATATGCACGTTGAAATTTTTTTTGTTCTGACTCGCTACTTTCCAATTCGTTTAAAATATCAATATATAAAATATTACAAGAGTCCGTCCAAAAATTAATCTCTACTTCTTCCTGAGCTCTATGTAACTGAGTGTAGCAATTGCATAATTTTTCTGCAAGAGGATGTTTCCCCTGACAAGAAAAAAATAAAAATGTGCATATTATTATAGCAAAGAAATATTTCATACAATTTAAAATTAGTTATAAAATTCAGGTTTATACTTAATAATTGTAATCAAATTAGAAACCAAGTCTTGCGATAAAATTGTTTTTAAAATCAAGGTAGATGGATCGTATAGAAGTTCTTTATGAATTACTCTTATGTTTTCTTTGTATTCGTCTGTAAAAGTTACGTTTCCCCACTCATCGTAATCGTACCTAAATTCTTTTATTGGTGTTTCATTGTCATTAACAAAGTATTGTATTGACTTTAAAAACCCTTTGTCGTTGTATTGGTATTTTTCATGTTTAGTCTTGTTGGATATTAATAGTCTTGTATGAATTCTCGATAAATAATTATAACTGTCGTAATGGTAAATTTGTTTTTGATAGGGTCTGCCATTACTATTAAGAGTTGTGATTTCTAGTGTAGAGTCTTTTTCTTGGTAATTATAACTTTCTTCGAATATTACATACTTTTCATCTAACTTGAAATTCATTTTACTTTTTGAAGCGTTTTTTTCCCTAGAGTAAGTCTTGTTAATTAATTTTCCTTGATCATTATAGTCTTTACTATAAGAATAAAAGCCATAGGAATCACTCACCCGCAAAATGGTATTTTCGTTTTTTTGATTGTACTCATAAAAAGTGAATGTTGTATCGGATTTGCTTTTGACCCTAGAAGAAAAATAATGAATAATTAAATTGCCTTTTTCATTAAAAATATAGGCTTCTTTTTTACCAGAGCTTTTTATAGAGCCAAGTTCTTTTTTAGAAGAAATTGTTCCTGTAATAGATTTTAGTTTAATAGATCTAATGTATTTTTGATTAAAAAAAGGATTAGCTGTGAAAATTTGGCCTGACTCATTATTAATCATTTGAGAAAATGATTGACTTATAGAAAAACAAAATAACAGTAAAATAAATCTGATCATATCTCCAAACTTACAGCTTCTTTAATTGATAAAACAGCAGGCATACAAAATTTTTCATTGCAAATAAATATATTTTTTTTGTTGGGTTTGTACTTTTCTTTAAAAATCGTCAAATCTGAGTTTTTTTCTAACAAATACACATCGTCTAATGGCTCTTTTTGATGATAAAGTTCCAACAACTCCTCAACTGAAAACCCAATAAGAATATATTGTTTTTTAGGACTATTTAATTCCCGAGATAAAAGCATCCAATTTGTGAAATTAGAAGGGGACTTTTCTGCATTTAATCCTATAACTGAAAGCATATCTTTACAAATTTTGAGAAATGATTTGTCATAAGTGATTTTATAAATCTCATGCAAATTACTAGCCATTACAGAGTTACTCGACGGAATCACTTGGTCTTCAATCTCGAAAACTTCTTTAAAAAGTGTTTGTTCGCTAGAGAGTTTAAATAAACTTTTGTCTTTTACCCAAAATTTAGAAATCGTAGCTTCTATCCAGTGAGCACTTAATTTAAACCAATAGCTGGAGTTTTTAATTTTACCGATTTTAATTGTTGCCGAAATTAACCAAGCGTAATCCTCCAATGTCCCCTCAATAATATTATCTACATAAACTAATCTATTGCATTGGTATTTGTTATTGGTAAATCGTTTTAAAACTATATGTAGAAGGTTTTCTGCTTTGTCTAGCCAACCTGTATTTTTATAAGCAATTGAACTGTCTAAAAGTCCAATTACCATCATGCAATTCCAACTGCAAATTGCCTTTTTATCAATAGCTGGAAAACTCTTTCCCTTCCTGATTTTTTCAAGTTTAGAAATGGTTTTTTTCGCTATTTCACTATTCTCATATTTTATTCTGTGCATATGCCAAGTGTTTTCCCACAGCATATCCTGAGTCATATTGAAGTTGGATTGGCAATAGTTTTGTTCTTGATGAGATAGATTTTCTTCTATTTCAGATTTTTTAAAGACATAGTATGCCCCTTCCCCGTCATTATTATCTGCATCTATAGAAGCGGGAAACAGTTGTTGGTTTTTCGAACTTAATTCTAACCAATAGTCAATAGTTTTTCGAACTAAAAACTCATATTTAATATCATTATTGAGAAGGTCAAAAACTGAAAAAACACTTATCATTTGAGCGTTGTCGTAAAGCATTTTTTCAAAATGTGGAATATTCCATTTTTGATCTACACAATATCTAAAAAACCCACCTTCTAGGTGGTCAAACAATCCTCTTTGAGCTATTTTTTCAAGGGTTAAATTCGTAAAAATGCTCCAATCTTTAGATTTGCCTAATAAGATAGAAAAGTACAATACTGTTGGCAGGGGAAACTTTTGGTTAGAATTTATTCCGCCATTTTTAATATCTAAAAAGTAACTCCATTCGCTAAAAGAACCTATAAAATTAAAATCCCCTTTTTTAGTCTTTTGTGACAATTCTAGACTGTGTTGCAGATACTGCCTAGAGAAATCTACAAGACTTTCTGGATGCTGATCGTGCAAATTTCTAAACCTATTAAGTAATTGCATCCATTCTGTGGGTTTAAAATAAGTTCCAGCATAAAGCGGTTTTCCATCTGGCATTAAAATACAATTCAAAGGCCAGCCTCCATTTCCTTTAGTTTCCATTATAAAATCCATATAAGCATTGTCAACATCTGGATGCTCTTCTCTATCTACTTTGATAGAGATAAAATGCTCGTTCATAAGACTTGCAATCTGATGGTTACTAAATGTTTCTTTTTCCATAACATGACACCAATGACATGCAGAATAACCAATGCTAAGAATGATTAACTTATTTTCAATTAAAGCAGTTTCTAGGGTTTTATCTGACCATGTTTTCCAATGAATTGGATTTTGAGCATGGTGTTTTAAATAAGCACTATTTGAGGCATTTAATTCATTCATTATTGTAATTATCTAATAGCTCTTTAAGGTCTGACAAGATTTGGCTTTTAAGATGGGGAGGGGATATTATTTTACAATCTTTCCCAAAACCCAGGAGTAGCATTTTAAGCTCATAGGTGATTAATAAATGGAAAGAGAAAATATGGTTCCCATTTGGTTTTATTTCCTTGATTTCTTGAGAATGGTGAATAGGTTGAGATTCTAAATATTTGGATAAAATTGGCTTAGTTTCAATTATGATTTCATCTGGGAGTTCATTGAAAACAGTTATGCCTATAGAGTGTTTAAAGTAATTGTCTGGTGAAAATAATGAATCAACAGTGAATTTTTGCTCTAGAACAATTGGGTCATAAATTCTATCTAATCCAAAAGTTATGACTTTGTCTTTAAGCTCGCTTTTTCCTGTTAAATACCATCTATTCCTATATTCTTTTAAAAGATATGGATGCACCCTTCTCACTGTTTTTTCGTTCTTAGAATAATTGAAATAATTGAATTGAACAGTTTTTTTATTTTTTATTGCCTCTAAAAAAAGTTCTAAATTCTCATTGCCCCTAACAGTAGGTAGAGATTCAAATTGAATGACTTCTTCTTCTTGAGAAATACTTTTTGAAGAACTTATAGCTCGATCTAGAATTTTTTGAATTGCAAATTCATATTGGCTAAAAAGACTTGTATTTTTAAATTGGTGAAGTATGGTAGAAGCTGCTTTTATTGCATTGACATCTTTTTCTGTCAATGGCACATCGTCCATTGAGAAGTTTTTCTCAGTGTAAAAATAACCTCTGTTTCTTTTACTATATGCAATTGGAGCATCGTGTTCCATTCGCATTGAAAATAAATCTTTTTCAATTGTAGAATCACAAATATGTGTTCCGTCACTGCTGCCAAAAATCTCATCCTCACAAAGTTGCCTTAAGTCTCTTTTACTTGGAAAAGGAATGTATTCATTTCGAATAGCTCTATCAATAATTCGGTACCTTAATAATGCGTTTTTAATTGCTGGCATAAATCAAAATTGAAAATAAATAAATGGTTGTAAACTTGTGGAGGCAATTTGGTACATAAAAAATACAGCAACAAAACAAACCAACAACTGTACTAAAACATGAGAATTCGAAAATTTGTTGCGATACCAAAATTTCCATTTTTCCGGAATAAAATGGATTAAAAAGCCTAATATTATTACTAAAAAAACATTGCTATATACCGCCAAAACCTCCGAAATTAAATTCCATTTAAAGTTGAAAAACAACTGATTTAAAATCTCGTTTGCAGAAAACCATTCTGAAATTATATTGTGCCCTTCATCCATTTGATCCCAAGAATTATTAGAGCCTGTTCTAAACCAAATCCTTGTAAATGTCACAAAATTAAAAGTAATTATTACCCCCAAAATTTTATTCCACCACTTAGATTTATTTTTCCAAGGACTAGCTTTTTTCCAAAGTTTATAAACTACAATCCCCATGCCATTTAACCCCCCCCAAAGAACAAAATTCCAACTTGCTCCATGCCATAATCCACCAATTAACATGGTAAGCATAATATTAATATTGGTTAAATACCATTTATTAAATTTTGGAAAGATTTCACCTAAAAGTAAAGTGGAAAAAATAACCGATAGAATGCCAAAAAGAAGTGCCAAAGATCCGCTAATTAGATAAACAAAAAGAACAATCATAGTCAAAGCCACATAACTGAATACTGAACCTCCTCTATTTCCTCCCATTGGAATGTATAGGTAGTCTTTTAACCAAGAGGATAAAGAGATATGCCATCTTTTCCAAAAATCACCACAATTATCTGCTTTATAAGGTGAATTAAAATTCTTTGGCAGCCTAAATCCAAGCATTAAAGCAATTCCAATTGCTATATCGGTATAGCCAGAAAAATCTGCGTAAACTTGCAATGAGTATCCGTAAAGAGCCATTAAGTTTTCAAAACCAGAAAACATTGCAGGATTGTCAAATACTCTATCTACAAAATTTACAGCAATATAATCCGCTAATAAAAACTTCTTTAATAACCCATTTATTATCCAAAACAATGCAAGACCAAAATCTTTTTTCGTGACATTATAAGGTTTGTAAATTTGCGGTATAAATTCTGAAGCTCTTACAATTGGACCTGCAACTAACTGAGGAAAAAAGGAAACATAAAACCCAAAGTCAAAAACATTTTTAACCGGTTTTAATTGTTTTCTGTAAATGTCAATTGCATAAGACATAGTCTGAAAAGTATAAAAGGATATTCCTATTGGCAATAGTATTTGATCGACTCTAAAGCTTGAGCCAGTTACTTGATTTGTAAATAATGCAAAATGATTAATTGGGTGCCACTGAGAACCAATAATTGAATTAAATGAATCGGCAAAAAAGTAGGCGTATTTGAAATATATTAAAATAATAAGATTAATTGAAACACTTATTCCGAGGAAAATTTTTGCATACAACTCTTTTTTAGAACTATAAATTGCCTTCCCAATGTAGAAATCTGTAATTGTAGAAAAAAGTAAAATTGAAAAGAAAAACCCGCTTGTTTTGAAATAAAAATAAAGACTAACTAAGAATAAAAAAATGCTTCTTAGTCGCATTTTACTATGTAATAGTCCATAGCCAATTAAGACAAATAAAAAGAATATCCAAAAAGGATACTCTGTGAATATCATTGGATGCTCAGAGGAAGTTAAAAATGGAGAAAACAACCATTGAGAGAAATTATTTAAAGAAAAATTATCCATTCTTGGTTATGTAATTTTTATAGCTATCCATTAAAGCTTCAAACAGCATATCTCCCATCAAATTATAACCTTTATAATTCAAATGCAATAAGTCCTTTTTGGCAAGACCATCTGATTTCCACTTTTGGATGGAGTTTAACCCTCCCATTATTTCAAACATATCCCACACAGCTAATTTTTTAGTTTCTGCAAGACTGAACATTACTTCTTTGGCTTCATAAACTCTTTTATTTGGATATTTTCTCTGGTAGTAGCTATCGTTATTGGTGGTAAATAAAATTGCTGCCTCAGGGTTTACAGACTGTATTCTTTGTATTAAAGAATCGTAATTTTTACGGTAAAATTCCTTTGAAAAATCATTTTCATAGGCATCGTTAATCCCTATGGAAAATATTACTAAGTCTGGTGGCATTAATTCTAACTGCTTTTTTAAATTCCCACATCTTAAATAACTAGGAACACTTGCTCCGTTAACACCAATAGAGTGGTAAGAAATACCATGCTTATTATTGTCAAAACAAAACCCAAAAAATGAAAATTTTGAGTCAATATTTTGCTTTTTAACAATGGAGAAAGTCAAGGAGTCAACAGCCATAGAAAGTTGATATTTCATATGTCCTTCCAGCTTTTTGGTGCTTATTAGAATGGCAGAATCTACCATTAAGATAATGTTGTAGTTGTCACTAGAATCTTCGAAAAAAAGATCAATCTCTTGGAAAGAATCGTATTTATTTCTAGGGTTTTTAAACCAAATATTTATTGTAGATGCAGTATCTAAAAGTTCTGCTCTTGCGCCTGTCAACCCAAAAAGACCTTGGTGATAATTCACAGAGTTTCTGTAGCCTTTCCATTTGCCAGAGTGGGAAGATGAAATAATTGGAGATCCATTAGATTTTATTAATCTAAATGGGAAAAAGAATCCTCTTCCAGCATTATTGTAAGGCAAAGAGTGTTGAAAGTTTTCTCTCAGATTATTGGACCAAATATCGGCCTGTAAGTGCGACCCTCCAAAATGGTAAATATTTAAATTTTCATTTCCATTTTCGTACTGTTTATCTAACTTTTCATAGAATTTATTCCATGTTTTTTTACCATAGATTTTTAAATGGTTAAGCTCTTGATTTATATATGGGTATTTATTATAACTAACTGCATTAAATTGGGCAGAAAATTGGGCAGAAATTACCACTGAAAAATAAAAAACAAACCTTAGTTTCTTAATCATCTTTTGTTTTTAAATAGTTTTTGTAATCTACCATAAAATCTTCAATGAAATAATCTGCAATTTTCTTAGCTCCAGCATTGGTAAAATGAATATAATCTCTAGATGCTAAAGATGGTTTTTCATTTACCCATTCTTGAATGGAATTTTCTCCTCCCATATTTAAATACATATCCCAAAAACAGGAATTTGTTTCAAAAGCAGCTTTTTTAAGTGCACTAATTACGTCTTCAAGAATAGGATATGTAATGAATTTTGTTTTTTGTTTTTTAGCCATATCTGCAGGGCCAATAACGAGAACTAAGGCGTTGGGATTAATTCGTTTCAGTTTCAAAATCTGTTTCTTAAAATAGCTCCCATATTTTTCAGCTCTATCTATGGATTTTATGTAAGGAATAGTATTACCTCCAAATTCTAAAATGAATAAATCTGGAGAAAGTAATTTTTGCATTTGACTTAAAGAACTATAATCTACTTTTGAAAATTCTGTCCCTGAAGCTCCTCTTAAGGGAATATTATCAACCACAACGCCTTTTTTTCCTTCTAAAGAAATTCCATATATAATGGGAGAAGAATTTGAACTGAAATGAATATTCATAGATTTTGGCGATTTACTAAAATCCAATTTTTTTAAACTTATTTTAGCAGTTTCTCTTAGGGTATCGGTATGGAAAACAGAGTCATTAACAAGCATTCTAAAAATTGTTTTTTCTTCGGCCGTATAATATATTTTAATAGTCTTATAATCTCTACAAAGCCTGTATGATTTGGATGGTTTGTTAATGGCTATTGCGCCATTAAACTGATAGTTTGAATCAATAAGTAGTGAATCAAATTCCATTTTGCAAAAGGAAAATAAAGCCCCATATTTTTTATGATCAACACTTTTGTCAATATATGGTCCAAATCCTGTTTTCCTAATCCAATTATTGGTTGGAACATTTTTAAGGCTGATTTTTCTTGTTGCTGGGATAAGGGGAAATAACCCGGCACCGTTTCCACCAAATTCTTTTTGTAAACGCTCTCTCAGTCTGCCCGATATTCTATCTCCTTCAATTTGTGAATCCCCATAATGCATGATTCTAACTTTTTTTGTTTTAGCATTTGCTAATTTTTTAAAAAAAGGAAAAATTATAGACCTATTGTTATCTGGATATTGAATTTTCTTTAAAGAAAATTGTGCAGAATCCCTTCTTTTTTTCTCAAAAACTAAAAACATCATTTTAAGGCTGTCTTCTTTGATTTTTTCTAGTTCGTTAATAGAGTCTTGATTAACAATTATCTCAGGAATTTTCACAATAGAGGGGGTCGGAACGTTGAACTCTTCTTTAGAAATAAAATCAAAATTTATGCTGCTGAACTTTATTCCGTTGGATGGGAAAAACCAAAATAAAATTAAAATAAGACCATAAAGTCCTATTAAAAAAGTTAGAGGGTAAAAAGGTGTTATTTCTTTATTATTTTTAATTTTTGGTTATTTTTTAATTCTTGGTAAGGATTGAGCTTGCAAATATACTTTATTGTAGTTTTTGG